>CAZELC010000172.1:0-6457 GCA_964512865.1 uncultured Bacteroidales bacterium | reverse complement strand
TGCATTACGTAAATTAGGTGAGATTTCATCACTAATAGTAAATTCAAGAATAAAGTCATTATTTTTAAATCCCTCAGTAAGTAATTTTGTCTGATCGTCAGATTGCAAGCCGCTTATTGTGAAATTAACGAATTGGGTACCGTCTTTTTCTTTTTGCATTACTTTTTCAGAATCTTTTTTTTTAAATGAAAATACAATCTCATTTGATTTTTGTCCAAAAGAAACAGATGAATAAAGAAAAATTGCAATAAATAATGTCATTAACTTTTTCATAATATTATGTTTTTAAATTTATCTAATGATAGTAACTGCTCCAAGCCTTTTATAATCTTTTCCTAATGTATCATAGTAATATAGAAGGTAAGTATAGGTGTCATTAGTCAAAGGCTTGCCCTTATAAGTGCCATCCCATCCTTCGTTAACATCTGTCGATGAAAATACAAGTTGACCCCATCTGTCAAAAATATAAAGCTTGTAAGTTGATTTATCTATTCCGCTCATTACTGGCTTGAAAACATCATTCGTTCCGTCATTATTAGGTGTGAATGCGTTAGGAATATAAATAAGTAATTCAGGATAAATAGCAATTTGTTTAATTACAGTATCTGTACAATGATGAATGCTCGTTACAACAAGCTGCACATTAAAAGTTCCTGAATCCGAATACATATGTGTCGGATTCTGAAGCATTGAGGTATTGGCACTTATTGATGCAGGGTCACCAAAATCCCATTCCCATTCATTTGCAAGAGTTGATAAATCTACAAAATTTATAGGATTTAAGTCGGCAATGGCATTGAACGGATAATAATGAAAATCTGCCACAGGAAGATGGTAAACTTCAACTATTGTGGTGTCTGAAATATAACAACCGTTTATATCATTTGCCTCAAAAATGACTTGAAATGTTCCAGGATATTGATAAATATATGTAGGGTTCATCAAGGTTGAATGATTTGTGAAAGGATTGTAATCACCAAAATTCCAGTTCCATGTAGAGTCAAGAACAAGATTAAGCGGCGAGTAAGTAAAAGTAGTCTCAAGTGGTTGACATCCTGAGTTTGGAGAAGCTGTTATTGCTACAGCATTAGTGTTATAGAAGTTAACTGTTGCCGTTGTTGAGCCGGTGCATCCGCCATTGCTGATACCAAAAACTGTATATGTCGTTGTTGATGGTGGTTGTGCAATTACAGTCGCACCAATTGTATCATTCAAGCCGGTAGGTGGCGACCAATGATATGTTGATGCTCCACTGGCAGTTAGGTTTAATGATGCTCCGGGGCAAATAAAAGCATCCGAAGGACTTACAGATACTGCTACACCTAAGTTCACGGTAATATTTTGAGTAGCACTGTCAGTACAACCGGTAACAGGATCAATATAAACATAAGTTATGGGGAAAGTCCCTGTTCCTGTTACTGTTGGATCGAAAATATTACTGGTAATTCCGACTCCGTGATAATTTCCTCCAATAGGATTTCCGCCGGTGAGTGAAAATGGAGGAACTGTAACGCATACATCAGGTGGTTGCGTAAAGGTTACAACAGGTGGAGGACTTATAGCAACAATTGCACTGCCTGATGTTGTTCCAGTACAATGTGCATCTGTAAGACTTGTTGCAGTATATGTTCCTGTCCCTCCAACATTTATTGTGTATGGTGATGTTGCAATTCCATTTACAGTGGTAGGAGTTGTGCCATCAGTATAAGTAAGATTCCATGGTGGGTTTCCCGTAAAAGTAAATGTTACAGGTACAGTTAAACTACCGCCATTACATAATGAGCCACCACCGCTGACAGTAACATTTGGAATATCCCAAATTGTTACAGTGTGTGTGACAGTTGTTGTACAAGGTACCGTACTATATGTGGTTAATGTTACGATATGATTACCTACAGTTGTAAAATCATGGGTAGGGTTTTTAACACTACTAGTTCCGCCATCTCCAAAGTCCCATGACCAGCCATTTATCGTACCTGAGGCAGAAACTGATGAATCTGTAAAATGAATTGTTGTTCCAAAACATGCTCCAGCTGCCCCACCTGTCCAGGTGAAATCTGCAACGTCAGCAATAGGAGTAATAGTTGACATATTGTCCATTAAAAGATACTGTCCATCAGTGCAGGCAGGTGGAGGTGTATAAATTAAAAGAAGAATATGATTCCAGTTCTGTGTAGGCGTAAATGTAAGGCTATATGTTTGCCATGTCGTGTTAGTAATAACAGGAGAAGTCCATAATAATTCTGATTGATCACATCCACTATTAACTCCAGACATTCCTCCCCAAAGTTGCAATTGATCACAATAAGGAGGTAAAACAATACCTGTGGCAGGGTCTGCTGAAGCCATTGTTGCCAAATCGATTGTAAAGTTATATGTTGTACCTGCAACCATTGGTGAACTTAATGTTTGACCAGCTCCTTCCTGCCATCCAGTACTTGGCTGATTTACAAGTCCGATATAGGAACTTCCATTAGATGGTGGAAGAGTACACCCCCAAAAACCGGGTTGTGTATCAGGTGTCACTCCGGGCAAACATATATCCCATCCAGGAGGTGTCACATGGGCTTGTGGTGTTCCTTCAAATGATGGATTATTAACTGTTAGAATTGGCCCGCTCCCGCACTGACCAAAAGAAATAACTGCTAAACAAAAGATCTGCAATATTAATATTATTCGCTTTATCATTATCCGGAAATTTATATTTTTATTACCTTATTAATGTGATATTTCCATTTTGTGTATACTCTTTTTTATCAAAACCTTTTGCCTCCAGAATATAAAAATAAGTTCCATCTGCACAATTTTGACCTTTTTTGTTTTTTCCATCCCATTCTCCACCCGGATTATTCCACTCACAAACTTTTTCTCCCCAACGATTGTATATTATAACGTGCATTGTTTCAATTGCAACTTCCTCAGGTTTAAAATTGTCATTGAAGCCATCGCCGTTAGGCGTGAAAACATTTGGTACAACTAAGGATGATGGAAGAATTGCAGTTATAAATACACTGAAAGTATCTGTGCAATAATCTGGCGCCCCTGAATTGACAGTAAGAATTACGGTGTATGTGCCAATCTGATTATAAGTGTGGTTTGGGTTTATTCCGGTATCTGAGGTACCATCGCCAAAATTCCATAATAATGAGTTCGCACTTCCTCCTGTATAATAGAAATTTACATTAAGTGGAATTGGGCCGTTTGCAGGAGTAGCAACAAAATTAGCTGATACAGATAAACTCGAATATACCGATGCACTGTCAGTTTTGGTGCAATTATAAAAATCCTTAACCGTCACTGTATACATACCTGAACAAAGATTTGTAGCGTCTTGTGTGCTCTGAGGCGGACTGGTGCTCCATATATAAGTGTAAGGTGGCGTTCCTCCGGTTACTACCGATGTTATGCTGCTATTACATGACGCCTGACATGTCTCATCATGTGGAGTAAGTAAAGTAGTAACAGGTTGTGATGGTTCAGTTATGTTTACGATGGCTGTGTCGTTACATCCTATATCATCATTAACAATAACGGAATATTGACCTGCAGGCAGCCCTGATGCAGTATTCCCATTACCTCCAATCGGACTCCATGTATATGTATAAGGATTTGTACCTGTAATTATTGTTGCTGAAGCAGTACCATCTGAACCTCCATGGCAAGAAACATTATTTATGACATTTCCTGAAATATCCAAAGTTCCTGTTGTAACCGAAACTGATGCTGAGCCTGTGCAGCCAAGTGTAGTTCCTGTAACTGAATATATTGTAGTAACTGATGGATTTACAATAACGGGATTTGAAGTTCCAAGGCCATTGCTCCAAAGATAAGTGTTCGCACCGTCAGCAGTAAGCGTTACAGGAAGACCAGCACAAAGTACTGGTGGGTTTGCGGTTGCACTTACAACAGGCAGAGGTTTAACTATAACAGGTTTAACTACATTTGTTGTACAAGGAACATCACTTAAAGTTGTAAGAGAAACATTAAATGTTCCCTAGGTGGCATAAGTATGTGTAGGATTCTGAAGATTGCTAACTGGACTTCCGTCTCCAAAATCCCATGTCCAGTTAGTCAATGTTCCACTTATTGAAACTGAATGATCTGTAAAAGTGGTTATGTCTCCAACACAAACTGTATCAGCCGAAAAATCTGTAACGTCAGCAATCGGTGAAATTGGCGACATATTGTCCATCAACAAATATTGTCCGTCAGAACAGGCCGGTAGTGTAGTGTAAATCAAAAAAAGTATGTGATCCCAGTTTGAAGTAGGAGTAAATGTTAAATTATATGGTTGCCATGTAAAATTGTTTACTTGTGGAGATGTCCAAAGTAATTCAGATTTGTCACAACCAGAATTTACCCCTGACATGCCACCCCATAACTGTAATTGAACGCAATGTGGCGGTAATATTATTCCCGTTGCAGGATCAGCTGAAGCCATAGTAGCTAAATCAATAGTGAAATTGTAAGTTATGCCTGCAACCATAGGTGAGCTTAAAGTTTGTCCTGCTCCTTCCTGCCAACCTGTGCTTGGCTGATACACTAAGCCGATATAGGAATTGCCATTTGAAGGTGGTAGTGTGCATCCCCAAAATCCTGGTTGAGTATCCGGAGTTACTCCTGGCATACATATATCCCAGCCCGTGGGCGTCACGTGTGCCTGAGGAGTGCCTTCAAATGATGGATTATTAACAGTTAAAACAGGTCCCGAACCACATTGACCTAAAACAAATGAATTACAAAAACCAATAATAAATACGATAAAACATAATCTTTTCATGACTTAGTATTAGATAACAATTGGTTGCAAATCGTACTTAAATAAATCTTATATTGCCTTGAAACTATCATTAGCAACACAAATTTGTTTAAATATCTAAATTCTGTTAAAAAAATATTATTGGTTTTAAATCTAGTATTTGTTTGAAGTATTTAATTTATTGACAGCAAATTTAATAAAATGGTTGTCCAAACAAAATAAATAATAGTTTTTTATGCAAACTAAGATGTAAATTGTTAAAAAAAATATACATTTCATTGTATTTAATAAAATTAGAAAAATTAAATCACGGAAATTATTTTGCCATTAGCATAATAATCAAAATTTATCTTGGATTTTGACAAGTTTTATATTATATTTGTTTGTAAGGGTTATAATTTTCTTTTAAAGAGCCATGATTAAACAAATTTAAAAGTAATTATTAACTAAAATTATTATTATGGAATGGGAAGTCGACACATTAATTGATAATAAGATCATGGTGGTAAAGAATTTTGGCAATATGAACATTGACCAAATTAACAGACTTACCCGGGATGTTATAATGAAAGCAAAAAAAACACAGTTGGACAAAATCCTGGTTGATCACACTGAAATGACTCTGGTAGCCTCCGTGATTAATATTTACGAATATGTTAAGGAAATGAGCAATTCCTTGAAACGCAACGCTAAAATTGCTGTTTTAATCTCAGAAAAGAACAGTAATAAAGAAGATTACCGCTTTTACGAGACTGCCTGCATCAATAACGGTTTTTTTGTTAGAGTTTTTTCAAATAAAGATGACGCACTTTACTGGCTTGCATCTTTTGCGTGAAATTGCTTATTCTTTAATGAATTTTAAACCTTGATTTTTGGTAAATCCTTTATTCTCGATTTTAAAAACATAATTACCTTTTTTTAATCCTTTTATACTTATTCTTGCAATTTTATTCATTGTGCATAATTCACCACAAAGCACTTCCGAGCCAAGACTATTAATTATCGAATATTTGAAGTAGTCATTTTGATTGAAAAATACATTAATAAATTCTTTTGCAGGATTAGGGAAAAGATAGATGTTATTTTCAGCAAAGTATTCTTCGTATCCTGTCAGCTTTTCGAACTGAATAAAATCTGTAAATGGTGCTTCTGCTTTTTGCACTATTTGACCTGAGCCTGCCCAATATATTTCAGTTTTTACAAGCTCAGATTTATTACAGGAGTCAATTCTGTATATATTGTAACGATAGTTATTGGTCAGATTTGGAAGGTTAATGACATATCCTTTTGCTGTTGATGAATTGTCAGAAATTAAAACGTTGAAATTATCATTTGATATTGATTTTGATGCCATAATTACAGTACCTAAAGAATCACCACCAAATGAATTGATTTTAATGCTATTATTCATAAGTTGTCTTACTGATCTCATTGCTAATCCCGAATACCTCCACTCATCATCCCAGTTTACCATTCCAAAAAGATAATTGTCTAATGCGTATCTGAAGAATTTACCGATAGAGGAGTTTTGCATATAGCACATGACTCCTGTAAGCGAAGCAGCATTCAGAGCATCATCCATTCCATAAAAACTTGGAGTGTCGAAACTGTATAAGTATGAATTCCACTCTGAATTTATAAGCTCAATATTGGTTAGTCCTACATCTGCAATTTTCTTTTTTGCATATTCATTAACAT
>CAZELC010000171.1:0-6475 GCA_964512865.1 uncultured Bacteroidales bacterium | reverse complement strand
ATTAGGTGTTAACAAAATTACCATTTTTAGACTGGATTGCAAGAAATATTTAAAAAATGTTATACGCTTTATTCAAATTAATTCCTTCCCAAAACATTATAACTTTCTATAATTTTTATATTTTAGCAAAAATTTAGATAAAAATGAGAAAAACGGGTATTTTAACACAGGTTTCATTAATATTATTATCAGTATTTATATTTGATTCATGTAAGAAAGGACAAGACGATCCGATAATTTCTTTTCGTTCCCGTAATAATAGAATATGCGCTCAATGGAAACTTAACTCTGTTTCAGGAAAATATACTAATACCTCCACACAGGTAAATGTAAAGGAAACAACATACTCATACGACGGCTCCGATTACACTTTGACAAATATTGCCCAGAATGGAACTCAAACTGTTATTACTCTAAAGGATTTTGATTATCAAATGCAGATTGAAAAGAACAATGTTTTTACTCAATCAGTTAAATATAGTTATAATGGGGTTTTCAATAGCTGTAATTATAATGGATATTGGTACTGGCTGGATGATAAAAAGAAAACCATGATTCATATTCCTTTAAGCAAAATTGAAGCATTATTTTTTGACGACTGGGAAGTTACAGAGTTGAAACATAAAGAGATAACATTAAAGTACTATTCCTTGTCAACAGATTTGGATGGAACAGTTACAAAGGAATTTCAAATTGTCTTTACAAATATTGAATAATAGCTTTAACATGAAAAGATTATTTCTTTTATTTATTATTTCAACAACCATTTTATATTTAGCATCATGCAAAAAAGGTGAAGATGACCCTGCAATTTCATTAAGATCAAGAGATTCCAGGTTTGTTGGAAACTGGAAAATTACTTTTATTGATATGTTTGGTAGTGAAAACTCAGGAGGTGTAACAACTACAAGTTCTTTAACTCTTAACGGTTCGACATTAAATTATACTGTTACAACAAGCGGTGTTGAGAATATTACAAAACTTGAGAGTTTTGATATGAATCTTAAAGTTAAAAAAAATAACGATTTCTATATTGTCCAGACATACTCACTAAATGGGATAGGATATTCAGATTCTTATTCTCAAAAATGGAATTGGCAGAACTCCGATAAGACTCTTGTTTATTTGCCCATAAAGCTTTCTTCTATTGTTGAATGTCAACAATGGCATTTAAGAGAACTCAGGGAAAATAAACTTACTCTTATCTCTGAATATGAATATGACCTTATTAATGGAGATGATGTTGATAAAGTGGACTTAAAACTTCAATTGGAGTTTGAAAAAATCAAATAGGATTATTAAAAATAAATCATAAATAAATATCTATTATGTCGGAACACGAAACAACCACCAAAAGTTTGCCCGAAAATGCATATCGGGAATTAAAAGAAGGCGAAGAGTACAAGCCTGTTATGCCAGCAAATCAGATTTTCCCTGAAGTTACCACATGGTCTTTGGTTATGGGATTGCTTATGGCGCTTATCTTCTCTGCAGCTGCAGCATATTCCGGATTAAAAATCGGGCAGGTATTTGAAGCAGCAATACCAATATCAATTATTGCTGTCGGTGCATCAGCCGCAGCACGTAAAAAAAATGCGCTAGGCCAGAATATAATCATTCAGTCGATTGGTGCCAGTTCAGGAGTTATTGTTGCCGGAGCTGTGTTCACAATTCCTGGGCTTTATATTTTGCAGGCAAAATACCCTGAAATTCAGGTTGATTTCTGGCAAATATTCTTTTCTTCATTATTAGGAGGGTTTCTTGGAATATTATTTCTTATTCCATTTCGTAAGTATTTTGTAAAGGATATGCATGGGAAGCTTCCATTCCCTGAAGCAACAGCAACTACCGAAATTCTTATGACGGGTGAAAAAGGAGGAAGTCAGGCGAAACTGCTTATTGTCAGCGGACTTATCGGCGGACTTTTTGATTTTTGTTTTTCATCTTTTAAGCTATGGAGTGAAGTTATAACCACACGTGTAATCCCTGCTGGTGAAGTTTTAGCAGATAAAATAAAAATGGTATTTAAATTCAATGTCAGCGCTTTGATTTTTAGTTTCGGTTATTTGGTAGGGCTGAGATTTTCACTAATTATTGCTGCCGGCTCTTTGCTGTCATGGTTTGTATTTATTCCTTTGGTAAATGAAGTGGGTAATATTGTTGCGTCTTTAGGCGGAGGAACTAATCCCTTCGCTGCCATGTCTGCTGAAGCAATTTTCAGAGCCTATGTTCGCCCAATCGGAATAGGTGGTATTGCTATGGCCGGTATTATTGGAATTATTAAATCTTCCGGCGTTATTGCAAGTGCATTTAAACTTGCTGTAGGAGTTGGCAACAAAGCACAAGGTGATGTTAAAGTTGAACGTACCCAAAAAGATATCAAAATGTCGTTCGTGATGATTTTCCTTTTCCTCACTATTGCAGCAGTATTTGTATTTCTGATTTTCGGCGTTAAAATCACTTTAGTTCAATCAATAGTTGCACTAGTTACAATTTTTATTATTTCTTTCCTTTTCACAACTGTTGCAGCAAATGCAATCGCAATAGTAGGTACAAATCCTGTGTCGGGGATGACACTTATGACTCTTATTTTATCTTCAGTTGTATTAGTAGCTGTTGGATTAAAAGGATGGCAGGGAATGGTGAGCTCACTTATTATTGGCGGAATTGTTTGTACTGCACTTTCTATGGCAGGTGGCTTTATTACTGATTTAAAAGTTGGTTACTGGCTTGGAACAACACCTGCAAAGCAACAAACATTTAAATTTTTAGGAACCTTAGTTTCAGCAGCTACTGTCGGTGGTGTTATTTTTATACTTAATAAAGCTTATGGTTTTGTCCCAACAGCAGAACATACAGATCCAATGACTGCTCCTCAGGCAAATGCAATGGCAGCCATTATTGAACCATTGATGTCGGGAACCGGTGTAAGCTGGGTACTTTTATCGATAGGTGCAATAATTTCAATATTACTAAACTGGCTGAAAATTTCTCCTTTGGCTTTTGCACTTGGTATGTTTATACCATTAGACCTCAACACGCCATTAGTTGTCGGCGGTTTACTGAATCATTGGTTTAACAAGAGCACCAAAAATGAAAAACTTAATACAGCTCGCTCAAACAGAGGAATTTTAATTGCTTCAGGATTTATTGCAGGAGCAGCAATCTTTGGAGTTGTTGGCGCATTTCTATTGTTCTTCAATGTTAACCTTGATACTCATCTTTGGGAAGAAGGCGCAAGAGGAGCTCAAATTGTTGCGTTCCTGGCATTCATAGGTTTGATAGGTTATTTTGTATGGGAATCTTTCAGAGCAAAAGAAAATGATTAGTTAATAATTTCAACAAAGGATAGAAGGGTTACAGTATTCATATTTACGTTCTCCTTTCTCCTTTTATCCTTTGTCCAAAATAATAATATTATGGAACAAAAAGTATTAGAAAAGTTTTTAAGATATATTAATATCGACACACAATCGAATGATGAATCTACAAGTTTTCCAAGCACAGAAAAACAGTGGACGCTGGCAAATCTTCTTGTAAAAGAGCTAAAGAGTTACGGACTTACTGATGCTGCCGCTGATGAATATGGTTATGTTATGGCAACGCTTCCGTCAAATGTTGAAAAGGATATTCCAGTAATAGGTTTTCTTGCGCACATGGATACTAGTCCTGATATGCCCGGAGTTAATGTAAAACCTAATTTTGTTAAGAATTATGATGGTTCAGATATCATTATTAATAAAGAAAAAGGGTTGGTACTTTCAATTAATGAATTTCCCGAACTTAAGCAATATATAGGGAACACAATAATAACAACTGACGGAAATACTTTGCTTGGAGCAGATGATAAAGCCGGTATCGCCGAAATAATGACGGCAGTTGAGTATTTAACGCAGCATCCCGAAATAAAACACGGTACAGTTAAAATTGGCTTTACTCCCGATGAAGAGGTCGGAAGAGGTGTTGATCATTTTAATGTTGAAAAATTCGGAGCAAAATATGCCTATACTATGGATGGCGGTGCAATTGGAGAGCTTGAGTATGAAAACTTTAATGCAGCGGGAGCAAAGGTAATTGTGCAAGGAAGAAATATTCATCCCGGATATGCAAAAGATAAAATGATTAATGCAATGCTAGTTGCAATGGAAGTTAACTCAATTTTGCCGGTAAATGAAAGACCTGAGTTTACAGAAAATTATGATGGTTTTTTCCACCTGATCAAAATGGAAGGTACAGTTGAAAATGCTTTCATTCAATATATTATACGCGATCACGATAGAGCAAAATTTGAACGTAAAAAATTTCTAATTCAGGAAGCCGTTGATTTTATTAATAAAAAATATGGTAACGAAATAGTTAAGCTTGAGCTTAAAGATCAGTATTTTAATATGCGCGAAATGGTTGAGCCAGTGTATTTTATTGTTGAAAAAGCAAAACTTGCCATGGAACAGCTTGGAATTGAACCTAAAGTTGTTCCGATTAGGGGTGGAACCGACGGCTCACGATTATCATATATGGGTTTACCTTGCCCAAATATTTTTGCAGGTGGTCACAATTTCCACGGTAAATTTGAATATGTTCCGGTTGAGTCAATGACAAAAGCTACTGAAGTTATACTAAAAATAATTGAGCTTTATACAACAAACTGATAAATTTTGTATTATCACTGAAATTATCGTATTTTAGCTGTAATGGTATCATTATAAGCAAATGTTAAAAGTTTCATTAAACTACAGAAATAAAAGAAAGGCAGCTGTTATTATCATGGCTGCTTTTCTTTGTTATTGTGGTACAGCTCAAAATCTTACAGATACACTTCAACACAATAAAAATGCTGTTATCGAAGAGTTTACAGCGGTTCATTGCTCATTTTGTCCGGCGGGTCACGAACTTCTGGATAGTATTACAGAAGAGCATCCCGAAAGAGTTATTGCAATAGCAATGCATCCAGCAAATGCTTTTAGCAATTATACTGCTCCATATCCTGGCTGTCAAGACTTTAGACGTTCATTTCTCAATCTATTTTTCACAATGCCTTATGTTCATGATTCTATAAGATTTTTCCCGGGTGCTTTTATTAATCGCCGACAATGGCGTCCTAATAAAAGAGAACAGTTTACGGATAAATGGAGACAATGCACAACTACAATTCTTAATGAATTATCCCCTGTAAATATTGGGTTGTCTGATGTATATGATGCCTCAAATAATTCACTTACCGTAGATGTAGAGATTTACTATACTGATAGTGTCAACCATTTGTTTACATTATATGTTTTTCTTACTGAAGATAGCCTTGTTGCCGAGCAAAATAATGGAGGTGTGAATTATAATCATAATCATATTTTTAGAGAATCATTAACCCAACAATGGGGTGACACAATTGCTTTACAGGCAAATAAAAATACTCTGGTAACAAAACATTATAATTTCAATAATTCATCGTACTTATATGATATCAGCCATTGTCATATTTCTGCTTTAGTAAGAGATGCAGTGACAGGAGAAATTATAACGGGGAAAGCAATTAAAAGCGATAATATAATATTGTCGGCTTTTCAAATATCGGATAGCGAATTAGGTTTTAGTGTTTTTCCTAATCCTGTAAGTGAACTTCTTGAAATTAAAATTATTGGTGAAAAGAAACCTGACGAAAAATATTATGCTGAAATATTGGACATTAATGGATTAAAATTAGAAGCAACTTACAGTTTAGCGGATAATGGTAATGCCATTTTAAATGTCAGCAAATTAAATCCTGGAATATTTATTATTTCAATAAAAAGCAATAATAAATTTCTTGGGACGAAAAAAATCGTTAAACTCTAACTCAAATATGGTTTATAAAATTATGAGATTTCGATAAGAATCTCATTTTTAACAATTTTTACACCTGCTTTTACGTGTATCTTTTTTATTTTACCTGATACAGTAGTATGTATTTCATTGTGCATCTTCATAGCCTCAAATGAAAGAAGTTTTTCACCTTTCTTTACTTTTGCGCCTTCTTTTACAAAAACCTTTACAATTGTTCCCGGAATAAATGATTTTATCATTTTCGGATTTTCAGGAATATATGGCTTCCTCATATCATTTTTCCTTGTGGAAAGAGTACGATAACGTGTTCCGTCAACAACGGACATTTCGATATATTGAGGTCCTTCTATTACTTTTTCTTCTGGTTTTTCTTTGTTTTCTTCCATACGAAATTTTTATACAAAATGTGTCAGGTCAATAAAAAGAAATAATGAAAATCAGCAATCATCAGAATGGAGGAATACCATGTTTTTTAGTTGGTCTGCTTTCGGTTTTTTGAGCTGATATCTGCAAAGAGTGAATAATAAATTCACGTGTTTTATGAGGTTCAATCACAGCGTCAACATAGCCATAAGCTGCAGCAACATAAGGATTTGCAAACTTTTCTTTATATTCTTCAATTTTCTTTTTCCTCATTTCTTCGGGGTTTTCTGCAGAT
>CAZELC010000170.1:0-6516 GCA_964512865.1 uncultured Bacteroidales bacterium | reverse complement strand
AATTGGTGTTGACTTTTTCCAAGGCCCGTATATGGATCCTGATGGTCAGGATGACCCAAAATATGATTTAAATGGTAAGCTGATTTGCGGACCTGGAATCAATGGTATCAATTTCGGAAATGGTATTATTGACGACGAACGCTTTGGTATGAGAAGATTTGTATATCACAATAATAGCGGTAATGGAATTTGGGCAACTCAAGACCCTGATATCGCTGCAGAATACTATAATTTATTAAAAGGTATTTGGAAGGATCAGGAAAAAATGAGATGGGGCGGTAATGCTCACCCAAATAATGGAGGTACCGGTCCACAGTGCGATTTCATGTTTCCATGTACAAATACTGGAAATACTGACCCTTGTAACTGGGGAACAGCGGAAGTTGAACCACCGACAAATAACTGGACTGAAGCAAACGTAGGTAATGACCCATGGGACAGAAGATTCATGCAGTCAGCTGGTCCTTTTACACTAGAACCAGGTGCTGTTAATTATGTTACTGTGGGTATTCCTTGGGCAAGAGCTACATCTGGTGGTCCATGGCAATCTGTTGAATTATTGCGCCAAGTCGATGATAAATGCCAGACTCTATTCGATAACTGTTTTAAATTAATTGATGGTCCGGATGCTCCTGAACTAGTTGCACAAGAATTGGATAAGGAAATAATTCTTTATATATCTAACAGAAAAGGAGTTTCTAACAATTTTAAAAACTTCCCTGAAGACTATGCAGAAAGAGATCCTAATATTGTTTTCCCAGATACTATGAAGTTTGCAAACAGAGGCGATTCATGCTATAGATTTGAGGGATATCAAGTTTATCAGCTTAGCGATGCTTCTGTTGGTGTAACGGATTTAGATAATGCTGACAAAGCAAGATTAGTTGCACAATGCGATATAGTTAACTTTGATAAAGAAACAGGATATCCTATTGGTAAGCTGGTTAATTATTATTTTGATGAAAATCTTGGCGGAAATACTCCGGTTCTTGAAGTTGATGGTGCAAATGCAGGAATAACTCATACTTTTAGAATTCTGGAAGATAAATTTGCTACTAATGATAAAAGACTTGTTAACCATAAGCAGTATTATTATATGGCCATTGCTTATTCATATAACAGGTTTAAAAAATATGATCCAAATGACCCGATGATGCTTGATGGGCAGAAAAAACCATATCTTGCAGGTCGTAAAGCTGCCACAGGATCAATAAAGGCAATAACTGCTATTCCTCACAATCCTTCTCCTGAATCAGGTGGAACTTTAATGAGGTCTGAATATGGTGTTCAACCAAAAATAACAAGAATTGAAGGACAAGGAAATGGTGGTCTTAATTTGGATTTGACGCAGGAAAGTATTGACAGAATTATGTCTAACTCACCGGATAAATATCGCCTTGAGTACAAGTACAATAAAGGACCTGTAAATATTAAAGTTGTTGACCCTCTTTCTGTAGTTGGAGCAAATTATTCACTAAAATTTATCCCTAAATATAAAGGAACCACATTAGCGTTAGACTCAGCTAGTTGGATTTTGACAAATACCGATAATGGTCAGTCATGGTCTTCAGATCGGACAATTGCTACTCAGAATGAACAGATAATACCACAAATTGGTTTATCATTAACAATAACACAATCATTATATCCGGGTGATCCTAAAGCTTTGAGAAATGGATTTGTTGAAGCTACTATTGAATATGCTGACAGTACAAAAAAATGGTTATATGGTGTTCCTAATGTTAATCAATCACCGATTATGGCTTATAACTGGATAAGATCCGGTATGTTTGCAGACCTTAACAATCAGGAAAGAAATGACTATGATCTGAAATATGATGCAAATAACAGTATTACCGGTACTTCTCTTGACCCGAATGAAGATTATGAAAAGTTACTTGGTGGTACTTGGGCACCTTATCGTTTATCTTCAAAATATGCTGATGGTCCTGCTCTTAATAATCAAGTTGCTATGACATGGAATCCAATGTCTAGGATAGCTAGTGTTGACCTTGTAATTACAAGCGACAGATCAAAATGGACAAAGGTTCCTGTAATTGAAATGTGTGAAGATGTTAACTCAGCTCTTTCTGAAGGTAATGTGAAGAAATTTAAACTTAGAGCCGGTTCTACTGACCTTGGTCAGGGTATGGGATGGTTCCCTGGTTACGCAATAAATATAGAAACTGGTGAAAGATTAAATATGATGTTTGGAGAAGACTCCTGGCTGATAAGTGAAAACGGAAGAGATATGAAATGGAATCCGACAGGAAACTTCAGCACTAATCTAGGACAAATATTATTTGGCGGCAAGCACTGGACATATATTGTAGCTCACAATAATGACAGAATCCAGAGTGGTGAATTAATTGATTGTCCTGCTTATGATGAAGGTGTCTGGTTGAAAAATATGCTGCTTAAAACTGATGCATCTTATCAGAGATATATTTTTAAGGATATGATGTATGTGAGTTGTCCAATGATTTCTGATGTTAAATTTGCATTTAATGATCCATCGAACATTCCTTGTGATGTAAAAATTAGAATCAGGGTAATTAGACCGTATGCCAGATATTTTTCTACGGCTAAAGATACCGCTACTAATCCACAGAATGGAAACTGGCCAATGTATACATTTAATACTGAGAATATTTCTACTGTAACAGGAAATACAACTGTGGCTGAAGGTGCTCTTGAAATGATTAATATCGTTCCAAATCCTTATTATGGCTTTTCAACTTATGAAAAAAATCAGGTTGAAAACAGAGTAAGAATTACTAATCTTCCAGCAAAATGTACAATTACTATTTATTCAGTTAATGGAAGTCAGATCAGACAATTTACAAAAGATGACCCATTAACTTATCTTGATTGGGATTTAAAGAACTTTGCTGCAATTCCTATCTCCGGAGGTATTTATTTGATACATGTTAAAGCTGATGGCGTTGGCGAAAGAGTTATTAAATGGTTTGCCGCAATACGTCCAATTGACTTAAATGCATTTTAATTAAAGAAAAAGAGTGTAATATAATTAAATATAATAGTATGAAAAATCTTTATAGAATTCTATCAGCAATATTATTGATGAATGCATTGCTCCTTGCTGTAAATGTATCTTTTGCTGGTAACGAAGACAGAGTTGGTCAGGCTGGTGGCGGTGAGCTGCTTATAAATCCCTGGGCAAGAAGTTCCGGATGGGGAAGCGTTGGTATTGCATCTACCAGAGGTCTTGAAGCAATGTACTCTAATGTTGCCGGAGTTGCATTTACACCCAGAACTGAAGTTATTTTTTCATCATGTATTTGGTTAAAAGGCTCCGGAGTTAATATTAATTCATTTGGAGTAACTCAAAAAATTGGTGAAACAAGCGTTTTGGGGCTCGCATTTTCATCTATGTCGTTTGGCGATATTATGAAAACAACAACCGACCTTCCTGAAGGTGGAATTGGTACTTTTTCACCAAATCTTACCAATATTAATATTTGTTATGCAAAATCATTTTCAAACAGTATTTATGGCGGTATAAATGTGAAAATTATTTCTGAAAAAATTGATAATATGGGCGCTGCTGGTGTTGCTATTGATGCAGGTATTCAATATATAACAGGCGAACAGGAAAATATTATGTTTGGTATTGCTTTAAAAAATGTCGGGCCAAGAATGAAGTTTTCCGGTGACGGATTATCAATTAGAGGAAATGTTGTAAACTCAACAAATCAAATGACCCTTGAACAAAGATCTCAGGATTTTGACCTTCCTGCTTGTTTGAATATTGGTGCAACTTATCAGTTTAATATTTCCGACAAACATAAAATTCTCCTTTCAGGTTGTTTTATTTCCAACTCTTTTACAAAAGATCAGTTTGCTCTCGGTCTTGAATACAGAATGATGGACTATCTCATGTTAAGAGGTGGTTATGTTTATGAAAAAGGAATATTCAGCTCAGAAAACAGAACTTTTGCTTATACTGGACCTTCTGCCGGATTAACAGTTCAAATACCATTTAATAAGGAAAAAGGATCTACAATCGCTATTGATTACTCATATAGAGCTTCAAACCCTTGGCAAGGTACACATACTATTGGCGCAAGAGTGAACTTGTAGTTGGTGTAGTTTAAATTATTTTTTTAAATATATTAAAGAGTCCTGTTAATTCGGGATTCTTTTATTTTATTGTTTATTGTGAACTAAAGTATTTTGTTATGTCAGAGTCCAAATATTATACTCAAGAAGGCTTAAATAAACTGAAAGAAGAGTTAAACAAACTTACTTCAGTTGAGCGACAGAAAATTTCGCAACAAATTGCGGAAGCAAGAGATAAAGGAGATTTGTCGGAAAATGCCGAATACGATGCAGCTAAAGATGCGCAGGCAATGCTTGAGCTTAAAATATCAAAACTCCAGGAAACTGTAAATAATGCAAAAATTATCGATGAGTCAAAACTGGATAACTCTAAAGTTCTTATTTTGTCAACAGTTGAGATAAGAAATACAAAAAACAATATGGTAATGAAATATACCTTAGTGCCTGAAAATGAAGCTAATCTAAAAGAAGGAAAATTATCTGTAAGCTCGCCGATATCAAAAGGATTACTGGGTAAAAAAATTGGCGATAAGGTCGAAATAAAAGTCCCGGCAGGTTTAATTCCATTCGAAATAATCAGCATATCAAGAGGCTAAAACATAAAATTTATGAGCAGCGTTTTTTCAAAAATAGTGACAGGTGAAATACCTTCTTACAAAGTAGCAGAAACAGAAGATTTTTTTGCTTTTCTTGATATTAACCCGTTGGCTAGAGGACATGTTCTTGTTATCCCCAAAAAAGAAACAGATTACATTTTCGACATAGATGAAACAGAATATAAAGAATTTTTTTTATTTGCCAGGAAGATTGCAATTGCTATAAAAAAAGTTATCCCTTGCAAAAAAGTTGGAGTAGCTGTTGTCGGACTTGAAGTACCTCATGCTCATATCCACCTGATTCCTATTAACAGGATAAAAGATATGGATTTTAGTAATGAGAAACTTCAGTTATCTAAAGATGAATTTATTGCAATATCAGAAGAAATAAGTCGCGAATTTAATAAACATTAAACCTTATTTCTTTTTATCTCATCTTCGAGGTTTTTGTACCATTTTTTGCCAAACCTTCTAATAAGCGGTTCTTTAAGATATTGATAAATAAGTGTACCTTGTTTTCGACCGTTTATTACAGCATCACCACAAATATTCCATTCATGATAATTTAATGCAGTAAATCCGTTATATTCCGTAATTCTAATTGGATATAAATGACAGGATATCGGTTTTTGAAATTTAATTTTTTTTTCAAGATATGCTTTTTCAATTGAGCATTTGGCAATACTTCCATCATAATATAAAAATGCACAATCCTTATTATTTAATAGTGGCGTAACATATTTACCTTCCTGATCATAATCAAAAACTCCTGAGCTCTCAATCAACTCTATAGAGGAATTTGTTAAATATGGTTTTATTATGTCAAATTTATTTATTAGATAATCAACTTCTTCTGATTCAAGAGGCGCTCCTGCATCACCTTCAATGCAACAGGCACCATGACATTTTTTTATATCGCAACAAAAATGCTTTTCGGTAATAATATCAGAAATTATTGTATTGTCGACTACTATCATAATAAAACTTTCGTTACTTTTATCAGACTACAAAATAAATATTATTTATGGTCGGTTTTGCCAATTGTAAAATAAATTTGGGTTTATCTGTATTAGAAAAGCGAAATGACGGTTTTCACGACATTGAAACAGTTTTTTATCCTGTAATGCTTAATGATGCAATTGAGTTGCTTAAAACCGATAAGAAACATGCAGAGATTGAATTCAGAGGATTTATGATTGATGGACCAAAAGAAAAAAATCTTTGCATTAAAGCATATAATATTTTAAAAAGTGATTATGACATTCCACCGGTAAAAATAGTTCTTTATAAAAAAATTCCAATAGGAGCCGGACTCGGTGGTGGCTCTTCTGATGCTGCATTTACTTTGAAGATGTTAAATGATTTCTTTTCTCTTTCAATCTCATTAGAGAAACTTGAGCTATATGCTTCCGAATTAGGTAGTGATTGCAGCTTTTTTATTAAGAATAAACCTGTTTTTGCAGAAGGAAAAGGTAATATTTTCAGTCCTGCCGTGATAGACCTAACAGGTTACGAAATAATTATTGTAAAACCTCAAGTATCTGTAAATACAGCATTGGCATACAGTATTGTTAAACCTTCAAAAAACAATGCTTCAATAAGGAATATAATTGAAAATTTAAGCATTGATGCCTGGAAATCATTATTGGTTAATGATTTTGAATTACCGGTAATTGCAAGACATCCCGAAATTGGCAAAATTAAAACATTTCTATACGAAAAAAATGCTTATTATGCTGCTATGAGCGGAAGTGGTTCAGCAGTTTTCGGAATTTCCAAAAAATTCGAAAAAATATCCGACAAGGATTTTTCGGGATACTTTTTTTGGAAAGGAATT
>CAZELC010000169.1:0-6519 GCA_964512865.1 uncultured Bacteroidales bacterium | reverse complement strand
CACAATTAATACTTGTCAATAAGCAAAACTATTTGAATTTTATTTCAAAATACTCTTCCAAAACAAATATCCCTAATTAATTTTGTATATTTGTACAGGAATACTTCAATAATAGGATGTTAAAAAAACTGATAATAATTTTTGTTTTACAGATAACTTTAGTTTCCGGCATATATTTTTTGTTTCTGTCCTTTATTAAAATAAATCCACCCTTAGTTGAAAACAAAACTATCGTCAATAAGCAAAGAGTAAAAGCTGCAAAGGATTTTTACAGGATTGACAAAAACTGGTTAAGAAAAAACAAATACGGGTTATGGGAAATGTATGTCGAAGGAGATGGATTTGAGCGCGGTGTTATTATTGGAAAATTATGCAAAGACTTGAATTACAAACAGGAAAAAGCATTTGTTAAACAGATTAAGCTGCTTATTCCTTCAGCCGGTTATTTGAATTTTTTAAAATATTTTGTAGGTATTTTCGACAGAAATATTGATAAATGTATCCCAACTGAATATTTAAATGAAATTTACGGCGTTTCTCTGTCTGCTTCTGATGAGTTTAACTTCATATCGGAGAGTTATCAGCGGATGCTAAATTACCATGCAGCTCACGATATTGGTCACATGCTTCAAAATTATAACCTTGTGGGTTGTACTTCGTTTGCTGCATGGGGCAACAAATCTGAAGATTCATGTTTGATTTCAGGACGAAATTTTGATTTTTATGTGGGTGATGAGTTTGCCGAAGATAAAATTGTGGCATTTTACAATCCGGCTAAAGGGTTTAAATTTATGATGGTAACATGGGGTGGAATGACTGGTGTGGTTTCGGGAATGAACGAAAAAGGACTTACTGTTACAATTAATGCAGCAAAATCAAAAATACCTGTTGAAGCTGCTACGCCAATTTCACTTATCGCCAGAGAGGTATTGCAATATTCTGAAAATATAAATGATGCTTACAATATTATTAACAAAAGAAAGTCATTTGTCTCTGAATCATTTTTGATTTGTTCAGCATACGATAAAACCGCTGTAATTGTTGAAAAAACTCCCTTTACTTCTGCAGTTTATAAGTCTAACAGCGATTATATAATTTCAACAAATCATTTTCAGTCGGAGAGTTTTAAAAATGATAAATCGAATTTAGAAAATTTAAAAAACAGCTCATCGCTATACAGGTACAAACGCACCAAGGAACTTATGAACATATATCCCTTATTAAATGTGAAAAATGTTTCAGATATTCTAAGAGACAGGAATGGCCTGAGCAATACGGATATTGGGATGGGAAATGAAAAAGCAGTTAATCAACTTATTGCACATCATTCAATAATATTTAAACCTGAGGAGCTTAAAGTTTGGATTTCGTCAAATCCTTATCAATTAGGTTATTATGTTTGCTATGATTTAAAAAAAATATTCTTTGGTACTTTTAGCAATGATTCTTCTGAAATTTGCGAAAAAGAATTAAATTTGCAACCAGATTCTTTCCTTTTAACTGATAATTTCAAGAAGTATCTTAAATACAGAATGTTAAAAGATGAAATCAAAAAGTTCATTGATGAAAAGCAATTCGATGATGTTGCTGATGGAAAAGTAAATGAGATGATTAAAGATAATCCGAACTATTTTTATGTTTATGAACTTGCCGGTGACTATTATTTTGCGAAAAGGAAATTGTTTAAAGCTTTATTGTTGTATAAAATATCTCTTAATCATGAGGTTACAGGTTTAAGTGAAAGAGAAAAGATTGAAAAAAAAGTAAGAACCTGTTTATCTGAAATTGAAAAATAATAAAACAGAATAGATGAAATTTAGATTGATTTATCCTACTTGGGACAAACTTGAGGGTCAGACTCATTTTAATTTACCGCCTCACGGACCGGTTGTAATGGCAGCTGCTTTGCCAGATTATGTGGAAGTTGAATTTATAGATCAGAATGTTGATGAAGTTGTTTTTGATGATAACGCAGATTTTATCGGTATTTCTATGATGCTCACAAGCCAGATTAAAAGAGGCTGGGCAATAGCTGATGAGTTTAGAAAAAGAGGTAAGAAAGTTATTTTTGGCGGAATTTCGACAATGCTTCATGCTGAGGAAACATTAGAGCATGCTGATTCTATTTTTCTTGGAGAAGTTGAAGGAAGGCTTGAAGAAGTTTTCAATGATTTCAGAAATAACAAGCTTAAAAAAGTTTATAACTATCTGCATAATCACCCGGACATAAACAGTATAGGTCCTGCACGCCGCAGTATATTAAAAGATGATTTATACTATCACAAAGGATTGAGAATGGTTGATCTTTTTCATGCTTCACGCGGTTGTAAATATAGCTGTTTCCCTTGTGCTGTAGCTTATTTGGGCGGTAAGAGTTTCCGTCCGCGCCCTCTCGACAGAGTTATTGAAGAACTTCATACAATAAAAAATAATCGTTTGTTTATTGTTGATAATTCACTGGCACAGGATAAACAATGGGAAATGGATCTTTTCAGGGAAATGATTCCTTTGAAAAAGAAATGGTGCTCACATCCTATTGAAGATGATCCAAAAGTGCTTGATTTAGCTGCACAGGCAGGCGCATGGTTTGTGTATCAGGCTGTTTTTGATACTTCCGATTATATAAAAGAACGCGTTAAAAGATATCATGACCATGGAATTCTTGTAGAAGGTACAATTTTGCTTGGAACGGATGATCATACTGAAGATGATATAAAACGGTTAATTGACTTCTTGCTTGAAATAGACCTTGATTTGGCAGAATTTACTGTTCTTACTCCATTCCCTCATACAAAAGCTTACGATGATATTCTTATGCAGGGAAGAATTTTCGATCATGACTGGAATCACTATAACGCAGGAAAAGTTGTTTTCAAACCAAAACACATGACTCCTGAAAAACTTCAGGAACTTTACGGATATGCCTGGGATACTTTTTATAAAGACGAAACTCAAAGTGAGAAAATGTTTAAAATGTTCCAAAATGTTATAATGCGTGAAATGGCTGACGGAACATATCAGGGAAGAAGAAAAGATCTTATGCAGAACAGCTTCGGCAAAGACTTAAGCAACAGATTGTAATAATAATAGTACAGAAAAACAGACTGATATATGTTAAAAGAACTACTGATAGAATGGAATTCTGAGTATATGGAAGAAATATTCGAGTTTAAAGGCTTATGGGATATTGCTTCAAAATGCGGGCTTAAAATAATTGAAAAAGGAGATTCTACCATCGTTTTGGTTACTGAACTTTACAATTTTAACCCCGGAACTTCAATAGCTACTTTCTGCCCGCAACTTGCTACAATTATCTGTAAAGAAAAGAATGTTGACCCGTTAAAATTCCGTTTCATTATTCATAATCCTGAAATTAAATCAAAACTGTCGTTTCTTAATGAATTCTTTTATACTGTCGACCTGGAATGGAACGGTGAGAAATTTCTGAATCCAAAATGGAATCAGATAACAAAGGAAGAATTTGAGAAAATCTTATATGTTTGAAAGTCATTTTAAAGTGCGTGGTTATGAGCTTGATTCATATAACCATGTAAATAATGCAACTTATCTTAACTATCTTGAGCAGGCACGCTGGGAAATTGTAAATGAAACCGGCATTCTTGATTATGTTAGAAATAAAGAACTTTTTATTGTTGTCACTGAAATCCGCATCAGATATAAAGGTATGGCTAAACTTTTTGATGAGCTTACAGTTAATACCAACATTGAAAGGCAAGATCCGTATATAGTTTTTAAGCAAAGTATATTTAACAAATCAACAAATAGGAAAATTACATCAGCCGAGGTTAAAACAATTATTATCGACAAAAATAATACGCCGGTTGATATTCCTGAAGAATTGACAGGAATTTATTTTAAAAACATCAATGAAAACAAGTGAAGATTTTGCTGTACTGAGTTTCGAAAATAGTATTGGCATTATTGAACTTAATGACCTTCCTCAAAACTATATTCCTGTACCTGAATTTGTTGGAATTGAAAAACTTGATTTTTTTATCAAAGAAAACCAGTTAAAAGGGTTAATTATAAAAGGAGCCGGCAGACATTTCTCGGCAGGGGCCAATACCGAAAATCTATTTGAATTAGCTAATAACTCTGAACTTTTATTATCACAAATTGAAAATGGGATTAAATTGCTTGATTATATAGAATCGCTTGAAATCCCTGTAGTTTCAGCTATTAATGGAGTTTGCTTTGGCGGTGGACTCGAAATAGCACTTGCCTCACATTTCAGAATTTGTAATTCTAAATCTTTATTTGCATTCCCTGAATCTAACATTAATATGATGCCCGGACTCGGCGGAATTTCGAAGTTTATTAAAACCGGTGCCGGAAATTCAGCATTATTTTATTTACTTTCTGGAGAAATTATTGACGCAGAGAAAGCACTCGAATTAAAGCTTATTGATTATATTTCTGACGGAAAATGTCAGGATTTTGCACTTGAGTTTCTTAATAAAATGGTGAAAAACAAGCCTTTAAAGGTAATTAACCTGATTATGAGATCAATAAATAATTATTATAAATTACCATATAATCAGGCACTTAAAGAGGAAACCAGGATGTTTTGTGAGCTTGCTGAGGATGAAAGAAAAAGAAGAAAAGTTTAAGTTTGAAGTTTGTACAATAAACCGATTGATTTCTAAATCTTAGGTTTAATATTTCGCAAGGTGATAA
The DNA here is from genome assembly GCA_964512865.1 of uncultured Bacteroidales bacterium. Lineage (GTDB taxonomy): Bacteria > Bacteroidota > Bacteroidia > Bacteroidales > CAIWKO01 > CAZELC01. The sequence continues at coordinate 1,821 of CAZELC010000169.1, read as the reverse complement.
CTCTTAAAATCAACAATTCAGTAAATCAATAATATTAAATTGAATTACAAAACACTAAAGTACGAAGTTTTTGACCAAATTGGCTGTTTGACATTGAATGCACCGCCTTCAAACCCAATGACATCTTTATTTTTTGAAGAATTGCATGATTTTGTTTGTGAAATCAATGCTGAGCAATTAAAAGCATTCATAATTCAGGGAAGCGGACGACATTTTTCATCCGGGGCTGACCTTGACGATTTGCTTTCAAAAATTGATGAAAATGGAAGCCTTGATGCTTTTTTTCTAAAAAATTCTGAATCCTTCGATTTCTTTAATCAATTAAATATCCCTGTAATAGCTTTAATAAGAGGCGTTTGCATCGGCTCGGCATTCGAATTGGCTTTAAGTTGTCATTTTAGGTTTTGCACAGAAAACGCAGTATTGGGTTTACCGGAATCGACTTTTAATCTTATGCCCGGTTGCGGAGGAAGTTTGAAACTTACTTCACAAATTGGTAAAGCTAAAGCAATTAATTTATTGTTGACTGGGATGAGTTTGCCTTCAGAGAAAGCATTGGAATTTAATCTCATTGATAAAATTTTCCCCAAAAATGATATATTTGACTTTTCAATTAAATTTGCAAAGCAAATTTGCGAAAGCTATAACAAAGATATGATTGAATATTATGTCAAAAAACATTGTTAACAGAAGGTTTGTCATAATTAATGATTATTAATTTTAAATGAAGAGGGAAATACATATAAAGGTTACCGGAACAGGAAGTTATCTTCCCGGTAAACCTGTTCATTTTGATGATATTGAGGACTATCTGGGTAAAATTACTGAAGCACCTTCTAAAGTTCAAAAGTGGTACGACCGTATTAAACCGGTAATGAAAGAAATGCTGGATGTAAATTATTACCATTTTGCTATTGATCCAATAACAAGAAATTTCATTGACGATAATATCTCAATGTCAGTAAAGGCTGCTAAAAAAGCGCTAAAAGATGCTAATATTGATGCATCAGAAATTGAACTTATTGTTTATGGTTCTGCACATCAGGATCAGATGCCTACAGCAAGTGTTCGAATTCAGGAAGAGCTTGGAATTGAGCAATGTGGAGAGTTCTCAATACATGCCAACTGTACTTCGGCGTATAAAGCAATTCTTATAGCTTATGAACTGATAAAAAGCGGGCGTTATAGAAATGCTCTTGTGCTTTCCTCAAGCATATCTTCATCTGAATTAGTTGCTGAATATTATAATCAGAAAGTTGTTACCCGTGAAGAGCTCTTTTTGCGCTATTTCCTTTGTGACGGAGCCGGTGCAATGGTTTTAAAAGCTTCTGATATTAATGAAAATGGATTGTTTATTGAAAATATCTATTCAGAATCAATAGGAGGGAAGAAACCTGCAGCTATGCTTAATAAACGACCGGCATATTATATGAATCCGAAAGAAGAATATGAAAAAGGTTATCATCATCTGGCACAAATGTTTAATGAGCAGTTGAGACAGCATTTTCATGATAGTGATGGGTCGGTTTTCATTAAAGGACTAAAAAGAATGATTGAAAATTATAAAATAGATATTTCAAAACTTAAATATTTTCAGGTGAATTTCCCTTCAAAGCATATTTCTGAGCTGATTATGGATGAATGCGCCGAGCTGGGAATTAAAAAAGAAACTCTGTACTCAAAAATGTCAACAATGGGATATGTTGGGCCACCAATGGTTTTTATATGCCTTGACAAAATAATTCACGAAGAAACTCTTGAAAATAGCGACCTTATAATGAGTTTTGTAACTGAAGTCAGCAAATTCATGCAGGCAGGTTT
>CAZELC010000168.1:0-6541 GCA_964512865.1 uncultured Bacteroidales bacterium | reverse complement strand
AAAAAGCAAACCTTATAAAAGAAATAGTAAGCAGTATGTCACTTATCCCTGATAATATTACAAGAAGCGTATACGGAAAGGAATGTCACCATCTGCTTGATGTTTCAGAACAAATACTCATAAATGAAGTAAACAAAATATTAAAGAAAAAATTCAAAAAAGAAACTGATACAAAAGAAGAACTGCTCCCCGAACCCGATGAATTCATTCAGGAAAAACAAGTTGAAACAGATGACCTTAACAGTGAAAGCCAGGAGTATCATATTATTGAATTATTATTTTCTTATGGAAACAAGGAAGTAACAACAGGATATTTGGAAGAAGATGAAGAAAAAACCGAAATAAAGGAAACTGTAGCAAAAATAATTATTGATAGTTTAAAAGAAGATAATATTGTTTTCACTAATTCTATTTTTCAACAGGTTCTTATTGAATATGATAAATGCCTGGAAAATAATTTTATTCCGGATGAAAAATACTTTATATACCATGAAAATCAGGAAATCTCAGCTTTAGCCGTTGAAATATTCTCTTCACAATATCGCATCAGTGATAATTGGTTCGACAGGCACAAAATATTTGTTGCTTCAATAGGAGATGATGATAATATTATTCTGAACAAAGACATACAAAAATCTGTTCTTAGCCTTAAAATTAAAATACTTGAGCGTCTTCGCCGTGAAATACAACATCAAATAAAAGCCGCTCAGGATATTGGTGATTATGATGAAGCTATTTTACTTACCGTAAAGGATAATGAATACAGCAAATTATATCGTGCTATAAATGAAATGCTTGGACGAATAATTACCAAATAACCGGTTATTTTTGCCCTGTATGTCCAAAACCACCGGCACCTCTTTCGGTTTCCTGCAAATCTTCCACCTGAACCCATTCAATTTTGGCATGAGCTGCAACTACCATTTGTGCAATACGTTCACCATCATTAATAATAAAATCATCATTTGAAAGATTAACAAGTATTACTTTCACTTCACCACGGTAATCGGAGTCTATTGTGCCGGGCGTATTCAAAACAGTGACTCCTTTTTTAAAGGCCAGTCCACTGCGTGGTCTAACCTGTGCTTCATATCCAATAGGCAGTTCAATAAAAATTCCTGTTGGAACCAAAGCTCTTTCAAGTGGTTTCAAACTTATAGGTTCAGCAATATTTGCACGAAGATCCATACCTGCAGAATAAATAGTTTCGTATGCAGGCAAAGGATGCTTGGAATGGTTCACAATATTTACATTCATTATTTATTGAATTTTAATAATTTAGGTTTTTCTACTAAAATGATAATCAAAATATAAACTGCTAATAACAATGTGTTTATTATTAAACGGAAATAAATTGTTTCGGGGTGAATAAACAGAGTTATAAAATAAATAGCACAGGCAAGCGTAAGATATCCAATAATTCTTTTCAGGTTATAATTTACATGATAATATTTTTGTCCAAGAAAATAAGAAACTATCATCATAGAAAAATAACATGCAAAAGTCGCCCATGCTGCGCCTATGTAACCAAAAACCGGGATAAGCAGGTAATTAAGAATCATTGTAATAACTGCACCAAAAATTGAAATATATGCACCAAATTTAGTTTGGTCGGTAAGTTTGTACCAGATGGATAAATTGTAAAATATTCCCAGAAAAAGATTTGCCATCAAAAGTATAGGAACAACAGGAGCTCCAATACGGAATGCTTTCCCTACAAAAAGCATAGCAACCTCAAAATACATCATAATTCCAAGAAAAATCAGGGAGCAGGCAATTACAAAATATTTCATTACATCAGCATATAATTGCTTTGCATTTTCATTCTTGGCATTTGAAAAAAAGAATGGCTCTGCTGCGTATTTAAATGCCTGCACAAATATTGTCATCATGATAGAAATTTTGTAACAAGCACTGTAAATTCCAACCTGACTTTGAGAAATTTCAAAAGACGTCATGTTTTTAAAATATTCGATTGGTTGTCCCATAATTTTTGCAACGACATTAATATCCGTTGGAGCAAAATATTTTAGAAAAACTCTGTCCATCGTTTCATTTACAATGCCAGCAAGACCAAGAATAAGAAGCGGAAAAGCATATTTTAGCATTGTTCTTAATAGCTTTCTGTCAAATTCGAATTTAATTCCAAATAACTCTTTTGATAAAAGTAGAATTGAAGAGGCGCTGGCGGCAAGATTTGCAATAAAAATATAACCAACACCAACATTTTCGTTGTAAATAGAGTTTACAAAATCAGGTAGAATATTGTTTCGCAACATATAAGGACAAAGCAGAAGAAAAAACAGGTTTAGTCCAATATTTACCACAACATTAAATATCTTAATAAATGCAAATTTTCTGGGTTTGTTTAGTGCTCTGAGTCTGGCAAATGGGATAGTAGATAATGCGTCAAAAGCAATTATTAATGCAAACCACTGAATGTACTCTGAATTATCAGGATATCTTAGTGTTGTGGCAATATCCTGATTAAAAATTAACGCGATAATTACAAAAATAAAACTTGTTGTTGCAATAGAAATAAGTGTCGTGCTATAAACCCTTTCCTTTTTTTCCTTTTCCATTTGATAATATCGAAAAAAAGCTGTCTCCATTCCGTAAGTCAGAAGCACAATAAGCAACGAAACATAAGCGTACATTTCACCCACAATTCCATAGCTTTGTGTACTGAAGATATAGGTGTGCAACGGAACAAGAAAATAATTTAAAAGCCGGCAGACAATTGTTGAAGAACCATAAATAGCTGTTTGTCCGGCGAGTTTTCTTAAGGGGTTCAAGGCATTTTTATTTAAGATGCAAAGATATATATACTTTGATTAATAAATAAAAAAGCCTCACAATATTGTTGTGAGGCTTACTAATATAATTTTATTTCTTATCCGAAAACAAATGTTGTTGTGTAACCACTGTATGTGATTGTAATTACACCATCACACGTACCTGTTCCATAGTCAACTGTAATTGTAGGATAACCGGGATTAATAACATCAATTACTCCCTGAACTATCCAATAGCAGCCAACTTTAACAACGAGAGCACTTGTTATACTTACTGTAAATGCAGCACCGTTTAAATCAGTTCCTTCAGTACTTCCGGTAATATAATAAACATCATCAAATGGATTTAGCCAAGAATCATAACCGGCATAATACTCATACACCAAATTAGAACCCCATTTTATTGTTCCCTCAGGTGCAACAACACTGGCACTGTCAACGACAACATTATAAAAAGGGTGCCCAGCTTGATTATGACCCATATTAGTCATTTTATGTACTCCATTAACTTTATATTCAACATTTGCAATTTTAACATAAAAATCAGGCTGTATTACAGAGTGAATATAACATAAAGAATCATGATAAGGCGCTGTAATTGTTGAAATTATCTTGCCTTTTCTGTATGCACCATCTGAACACAAACAATAACTTGAACCATAATCCAGAGTTACTGTTTTTGGATATGTCCATCCTCCTGGAGTAATAGTAATTACAGGGCAACCGGGGATTACGGTATCAACAGATTTTCCTGCATTAGCATGGGTTTTTTGAATTTGGTTAAAAACACCGCTGAATATATTCTGCGCGGTAGAGTTATCTTGTAACGACCTGTAACTTTGAGTTTTAGTTGTGTTGTCATCATCTTTCTTTTTACAGGATGTGAACATCAAGCTGAAGGTAAAACCAACAGCAATTAATATTGATAAAACTTTAATTGATTTCATGATTTCAGAATTTTATTATTAATTATTTATTTAACAGGGTAATAAATTTAATTACTGTAAGGCAAATTTATTAAAAATTTTCTGTTTTTCAAAAAAATATAACGTTATTTTTATTTTTGTTATTGTATAAGCAGAAGATAATCTTAAAATTATCCAAGATAATCATTAAAATACATGACTTATTTTACATAAAATCAGTTGTTTATCTATTGCTGGATAATTGAATGATACAAATTTATCATATAAAATTTTGCAGTATCAAATAGTTTAAGTAATTTGCAGTTGTAATTATTCTTCTAAAGAAGAACCAATTATAAACACCATGAAACCCAAACTACTTTTATCCATTAGCTTATTTTGGATATGCGCAGCTGTGCAATCTCAAATTAATTCCGACAGTCTTATCGGCTTGTTAAAAAACAGTGATGAAGTCGGCAGTGTTAATATATTTCATCATCTATCTGAATCTTTAAGAAATACTGATCCTGAGAGCGCAATGAGTTATTCGCAAAGAGCTTTAAAAATTGCACTTAAAACAAAAAAGGAAATTCTTATTGCTATTACATTAAAAGATATAGGGATTATTTATTATTTGACAGGTGATTATAAAAAATCATTAGGTTGCTATAATAAATCTTGTGAGTTATTTAAAAAAAACAATGACTTGAAAGGGGTTTCAGGCTGTTTAAATAATATTGGTATAATATATAAGGATGAGGGAAAGTATGCTCAAGCCTTAGAATTTTACGAAAGAAGCCTTAATATAGATAAATCTATAGGCGATATGAAAGGTGTCGCTGCTACTTTGAGCAATCTGGGAGAAGTTTTTCATCTAATGGGAGAATATTCAAAAGCAGTTTATTTTTATAACCGCTCCATTTTTTATGAAAACCTTAACGGTAATATTGAAGGTGCTGCTGAGTCGATGATGAATACAGGAGTAATTTATGCAGAGCTAAATAAATTCTGGAAGGCAATGGAATATTATAAAAATGCACTTTCAATTTTCATCAGAACAGGAAATTCATATCGTGAAAGTATGTGCCTTACTAATATTGGTTGGGCATATTTTAATCTTGGCTCTCTTGATATGGCTATGGCATTTTATTTAAAATCTCTTGAAATAAAAGAAAAGCTTTGCGATAAGCAGGGTATAGCAGTAATTTGGGCAAATATTGCCAGAGTTTATACTGAAAAAGATCAACTCGATATGGCGATGGAGTATTTTTTTAAAGCTATTAGACTTGAGCTTGAATTGGGAAATAAACGACTGGTTGCAGAATCACTTATAGATCAGGGAGACCTGATGATGTTAAAAGGTGATAACCAAACTGCTATTTCATTCTATCTTAATAGCCTTGAAATAGCTGAAGAAATAAATGCCCGTCAGCAAAAATGTCAGGCATATATGATGCTTTGGAAGGCTTATGGCGAATCGGGAGCTTATAAAATGGCTTATATTTTCAGCAAAAAGTATCTGGAGCTTAGAGATTCAATAGAAGGAAATAAAAGTTATATCACTGAAATGGATAGCATAAAGAATAATTTTGAATCAGAAAAAATACTTTCGGGGGGAAAGAAAATTATAAAAGACAACAAAGAGATAGAAGCCAATTTTCAAATCAGAAAAGAATACTTTATTATTTTGATATTGCTTTTGATTGCAGAAACTGCAGTAATAATAAGGATTAAACGGTTGCCCAAAAAACAAAAAAAGAAAATTAATCTTTAATTTTAAAATAGGATATCAAATCTGAAAGCAGTGATGCCTGTGCGCTTAATTCTTCTGCACTTGAAGCAATTTCCTCTGATGTAGCCGCATTTTCCTGAGCAGTATCATTAAGCTGTAATGAAGCATTATTAATCTGATCGACATTGCTGTTTTGTTCCAGAGTAGCAGCGGATATTTCATTTACTAAAACTGTAGTATTCTCAATCTTAGGAATAAGTTCGTTCATAAGTGAACCCGAAATTTCGGTTAATTCAAGGCTCCATTGCGAAAGTTGAACAATATCTTCAGCGGCAATCTTGCTTCTTTCAGCCAGCTTTCTTACTTCTGAAGCAACCACAGCGAATCCTCTGCCTGCTTCTCCTGCTCTGGCAGCTTCTACAGCGGCATTAAGCGCTAGTAAATTAGTCTGAAATGCAATATCGTTTATTATTGAAATTTTTTCAGTTATTTCTCTGACTGCATTCAGGCTTTTTGCTGAAGCATCCTTTATTTTTTGAGTTCCAATATAGGCCTCGTCGGAAATTTTAACTGTTTTTACTGCATTATTTGCATTCATCTGAATATTAGAACTCATTTCCTCAAGAGTACTGGTGAGTTCCTCAGTGGCGGTAGCCTGTTGAGCACTTCCTGATGAAAGACTTTGAGCGCTTGATGAAAGTTGCTCGCTTGCAGATGTTAAATTCACTGATGTTTGTTGAATTTCCCCAATAACTTTAGTCATTCTTTCATTCAACTCTTTTATCGAATTTGCCAATACTCCAAGTTCATTTTTGCTCTTTAGCAGTTTTTCTGATATCTGAAGTTCAATATTGCCCTTTGAAATTTCCTGAACATTTTTTATTGATTTTTGAAGAGGAACCTGGATAAATTGTTTAAGCATAAAAAAAATAATTGCACCTAATGCAAAGGAAACCGGAAGTGCCCATGCTGTATGATTAATACCATATTTTCCGACAATATAATAGTTAAATGCAACAATATATATTATTATTATCGTCCACCAGGCAAAGGTAAAAATGATGGATTTTTTAAACATCAGCTTCAAAATAATATACGCAAATGGCAGG
>CAZELC010000167.1:0-6562 GCA_964512865.1 uncultured Bacteroidales bacterium | reverse complement strand
AATATTTTTAAAAACATTCATTAGTACAAAATCATCTTTTAAACTATTATTATTATCATTTTGGGCGGTTAATGATAATCCTGCAAAAAGAAACAAAGCAATAAAAAGTTGTGATTTCATGATTTTTGGAATTTTTTGGCTGGCAATTTTCCAATAACTATGCCATAGAAAAATTGTTTTCATGCCTTTGTCAGATGCAGAAAAATATGTAGGTTTGTTAAAATTTTAATATAAAACAATATGAGTGAAAACCCAAAAATAGCATCTGCAGGGAATCATGGTAAGGGCATACGTTCCGACTGCTTTGTTACAATAGAGTTAAGAGCAAAAGGTGGAGTTGACGTACAACTTAATAGTAAGGTTAAAATGCTGTATGGCAAATCAATTATTTCCCTTGCAAACAAGATTCTTGAATTTTATAATTTAAAAAACGTTAAACTTGATATTGAAGATTCCGGTGCTTTGCCATTTACAATTGCTGCAAGAATAGAGTCTGCAATTAAAAAATTAATTAAGACTGATGATGAATTTCTTCTAGATTTTATCAAGGAAAATAAATATCAGACAAAAAAGGACATTAATCGATTTTCAAGGCTTTATTTGCCGGGTAATACACCAAGCTTAGCAATAAATGCAGGTATTCATAAACCCAATGGAATAATCCTGGACCTTGAGGATGCTGTAGCTCCTGAAAAGAAAGATGAAGCAAGATTACTAGTAAGAAATGCACTCAGAAGTGTAAATTTTTACGGAGCTGAAAGAATGGTAAGAATAAACCAGTTCCCAAGAGGACTTGAAGATATTGATGCTGTAGTACCACAAAACGTGAATCTCATATTAATTCCGAAATGCGAAAGCGCTGACCATATTAAAACAGCAAACAATCGAATAAATGACATAAAGAAAAAACACAATATTAAAAATAATATATGGCTTATGCCCATAATAGAAAGTGCTCTTGGAGTTATTAAAGCCTATGAAATAGCTTCTTCAGCAGATAATATTGTTGCTCTTGCAATAGGACTTGAAGATTATACTGCAGATTTAGGAACAAAAAGAACTAATGAAGCATCCGAATCTTTTTTTGCCAGAAGTATGGTTGTTAACGCTTGCAGAGCAGCAGGAATACAACCTATAGATTCTGTTTTTTCAGATATTGCCGATATGGAAGCGTTAAAACAAAATGTTCTTAAATCAAAGGCATTGGGATTTGATGGTATGGGATGCATACATCCACGCCAAATAAAAGTTATTCATGAGAATTTCGCCCCTGATTCTGACGAAATTTTAAAAGCAAAAAAAATTGCAAATGCTTTCATAGAGGCAACGGAAAAAGGACTTGGAGTTGTTTCACTGGGGACAAAAATGATTGATCCTCCTGTTGTGAAGCGAGCTCAAAAAACAATAGACTTGGCAATTTCATTAGGTATATTATCAAAAAACTGGAGGGAGTTAGAAAATGAAAAAATATGATAAACTAGTAGTAAATGCTCTTGGCAGAAAAGTACCTTCAATTGTGAACGGGAAACCGGCAATTCCATATATGGGAATAGGAAAATTCAAACCTACAGGAAGAAAATATGCGCCACCAATTTCAACTTGTGCAGATTATCCGGTTGACGGAAATAAAACTGTCGCTTCAATTAAAGATGCGCTCAAAAAATGTGGATTAATAAGCGGTATGACTATTTCTACTCATCATCATTTCAGAAATGGTGATTTAATTGCTAATCAGATTTTTGATATTGCGGCTGAAATGGGAGTTAAAGACCTGACATGGATGCCTTCTGCTTCTTTTGAATGTCATGCACCATTAATTAAATACCTTGAAGACGGCACCATTAACCATATTGAAGGGAGTATGAACGGCTCTTTGGGACGTTTTACTTCAGATGGAAAAATGAAAGGCCTTGGAGTATTGAGATCCCATGGAGGACGTTACCAGGCAATACAGGATGGTGATGCACATATTGATATAGCGGTTATTGCTGCTCCTACTGCCGATGCATTTGGAAATGCCACCGGTGACAGAGGTCCTGCGGCATGTGGATTACTTGGATTTGCTTTGGCAGATTCGCAATATGCAGATAAGGTTATAGTCGTTACTGATAATATTGTTCCATTTCCTTGTATACCGTGGCAAATTCATGGAAATTATGTTGATTATGTCGTTGTTGTTGACAAAGTGGGTATTCCCGAAAAAATTGTTTCGGGAACAACCGAGATTACAAAAAGTCCTGATAGGTTGCTATTAGCAGAAATGACTGCACAATTTTGCGATGAGGCTGGTATAGTAAAGGATGGTTTCTCATTTCAGGCGGGAGCAGGCGGAACAGCATTATCAATTGGAATATATTTTTCTGAAATCCTTAAACAAAGAGGCATGAAAGCCAGATTTGCAAGAGGTGGCAGCAATAAATATCTTGTAAAAATGCTTGAAGATGGTCTAACAGATTTCATTCTGGATGGACAAACATTTGATCTTGAAGGTGTAAGATCTATGAGGGAAAACTGGAACCATCTTAACACAAGCCCTTTCACAAGTTATAATTATCATGGAAAAGGAAATTTCGCAAGCATGGTTGATGTTGTAATTCTAGGTGCAACTGAAGTAGATCTTAACTTCAACGCTAATGTAGTTACTCACTCAGATGGTGTTCTTTTACATGGTATTGGAGGATGGCAGAACTGTCTTTTCTCAAAATGTACAATTCTTCCTATACCTCTTTTCCGCGACAGGATTCCTGTTATACGTGACGAAGTAACTACCATTTGCGGACCTGGAGAATTGATAGATGTTATTGTTACCGAAAGAGGAATTGCAATTAATCCATTAAGAAAAGATCTGATTAAGTTGATGAAAAACAGCAGTCTTCCGATAAAAACCATCGCGCAACTAAAAAAAGAAGCTGAGGATATTTGTGGTGTTCCGCAGAAAATTGAATATGAAAAAGAAGTTGTTGCAGTCGTAAAATGGGTTGATGGTACTGTAATAGACTCAGTTTGGAAAATTAAAAAATAAAAGTCAGAGACTGTCTCAAATATCTTTTTTTACAAGAAGAGGCATAGAGAAATTAAAGCCATTATGAGACAGCCTCTTATTTGCGCTAAATTATAATTCTAATTGTAAGATTCAATATTTCGGCTATAGGTTTTTTCGAAACAACCAGTTTCTATTTTCCATTTATTAAGATTAAAAATAGAGCCATGTTGAAGAAAGCCAACTTTAAGCCCATCAATAATTATTGGGTCGCTGTCAGAAATTTCATCGTAATTATTGTAGGTAACCTCATCAGTGCTTAGAACTGTTACCATTTCTGCACCAATTACTTCGAAATAATTTGAAGGATAAATAATAATAGCGGTATTTTCACCGAGTCCTATTCCTCTGCTGCTTTTACCGGTACATAGAAACTGCGTTAACCTGCCCAGTCGACCACGATTAACGAAATGAGTATCAATAGTTACATTTTTGATAAAGCCAAAGCCTTCGCTTATTCTAATGCTTCCTTTTTTCAATCCTTCGTAATCGCCGTCATAAAATATTGGGTCACCAGCAGCGGCGGCACCAGCACTTGTTCCGGCTATTGTACACCCTGTATTGTATTTCTCAAAAATTACTTTAAGAATTTCAGTTCCTTTTAAAGTATTTACAAGTTTTGTCTGGTCACCTCCAGTAAAAAAAATCAGGTCAGAATTATTAATTTTATCTTTATAATCGCTGTTATCTGCGTCAGCTTTTTCCCGGATATCAATTGTATAGATATTTTCAACACCAATATCACGAAATGCATAGTGATAATCTTCGGCAAGGCCCGCCGGATAATTTGAGGCTGTAGGAATTATAGAAATGTTCTTTGAATTGTTAAGCTCAACAGTTCTCTTTAAAATAATCTTATTATCTCTTTTATCTTCAGCTCCACCAATTAAAACCAGATATCCTTTCCTCGAATCTGATTTAAATAAATTCTCCTTAATAAACATCTTCAATCGTTTAATTAGACTTAATCAGTTATACAAGTTGCTGCAAATTTAAAAAAAGATTTTTGACAAGCTTAAACTACAATCTATATTTATAAACAAATTCATGTTACTAAAAACTTTTTATATAAATCTTGTAATGTCAGGATTAATTCAATTAAATAATAAAATTCAAATTAATTAATCAATAAAAAAAATTAGTTAATTTGCAGAATAACCAAATTCAGAAATATATATATTTCAATATGAAAAAATTTCCATTGTACATTTTTTTGTTTTTTACTTTTAATCTGGCAGCTTTTGCTCAATCAAATGATCCGGCTAAATATGTAAATCCTTTTATTGGTACTGATGGTCACGGTCATACATATCCAGGTGCAGTATTACCATTCGGAATGGTTCAACTTAGCCCAGATACAAGACTTAACGGATGGGATGGTTGTTCAGGTTACCATTATTCAGACACTTTAATCTATGGTTTTACTCACACGCATCTTAGTGGAACTGGATGTTCTGATTATGGTGATATTTTGCTGATGCCTACAACAGGAGCAATAAGTGTTAATAATGCTGAGTATGCCTCATCATTCAGCCATAAAAACGAAATATCTGAGCCCGGATATTACAGTGTAATTCTTAATAAATATAAAATAAAGGCCGAACTCACTGCAACAAAACGAACCGGAATTCACAGGTATACGTTTCCAACAACTTCTTCAAACATAATTATCGACCTCAAGCATCGTGATTTAGTTATCGATTCATATATCGAGTTTGTTGGTGATAATGAAATAAGAGGTTACAGAATATCAAATGAATGGGCAAAAGAGCAACATGTTTATTTTGTTGCCAGATTCAGCAAATCCTTTTCTAAAAAGGGAATTTATGTAAATGAACAATTACCTGCAAATTCAGAAAAAGCTTCAGGAAAAAATATAAAAGCTTATGTATCATTTAACACTGTAGCGAATGAGCAACTAGTAGTAATGGTAGGCATTTCAGGAGTAAGTATAGAAGGAGCTTTGAAAAATCTCGAATCTGAAACCACAGGATTAACTTATGAAAAGGCTAAAGAAAACGCAAAACTTGAATGGAACAAGGAACTTTCAAAAATTGAGATCGAAACAAGTTCAGAAGCTGATAAAAAGACTTTTTATACATCGTTATACCATGCGTTTCTAAACCCAAATATTTATAATGATGTTGATGGAAGTTACAGGGGAACTGACCTAAAAATCCACAACAGCAAAGAATTTGACAATTACACTGTTTTTTCATTATGGGATACCTATCGGGCCACACACCCATTGTTTACAATTGTTCAACAAAAGCGCACTAATGATTTTATAAATACATTTCTGGCACAATATGAATATGGAGGTTATCTTCCTGTATGGGAACTTTCAGGTAATGAAACCTACTGCATGATTGGTTATCATTCAGTTCCTGTAATTGCAGATGCTTTTATAAAAGGAATAAATGGCTTTAATACGGAAAAAGCCCTTCAGGCAATGCAAAAATCAGCAAGCCAGAATAAGTTTGGAATTGATATTTATGAAAAATCCGGTTTTGTTCCTTCAGATTTTGAACATGAGTCAGTATCAAAAACTCTTGAATATGCATACGATGATTGGTGTATAGCACAGATGGCATTGAAAATGGGAAAAACTGATTTATATAAAACTTTCATAAAGAGAGCGCAGTATTATAAAAATATTTTTGATTCCGGTACAGGTTTTATGAGAGCAAAATATAACGGCGGCTGGTATAAACCATTTGAACCGACTGAAATAAACAACAACTATACTGAAGCCAACTCCTGGCAATACAGTTTTTACGCCCCTCATGACATTTCAGGTTTGATAAAGCTTTACGGCAGCAAAGAAATTCTTGAAAAGAAACTTGATGAATTATTTTCTACTGAATCAAAACTCTCCGGTCGTGAACAGGTTGATGTAACCGGACTTATTGGTCAATATGCTCATGGAAACGAACCAAGTCATCATATTGCTTATTTGTATGATTACGTTAACAAACCATGGAAAACTCAGGAACTTGTAAATAAAATTTGCCGTGAACAATATAGCCCTTCAGCAGATGGGCTCTGCGGTAATGAAGATTGTGGGCAGATGTCAGCATGGTATGTATTCAGCTCAATTGGGTTTTACCCTGTATGCCCCGGGCAACAACAATATGCTATTGGTACACCAGGCTTCGATAAAGTATTAATAAATCTTGAAAATGGAAAAAAGTTCTCAATAGTTGCAAAAAACAGAACCAAAGAAAATTTTTATATTCAGTCAGCAACATTAAACGGGAAGCCATATAATAAAAGCTTCATAAACCATGATGATATTATGAATGGCGGAGAAATTGTTTTTCTGATGGGAAGCAGTCCAAATAAATTATGGGGAACCGGCGAAAATGATTCTCCTTCAACAGAGATAACAGATATTCAACTATTACGTGTACCTTATATCAGCGACAATGTGAAAGCATTTAAAAAATCAAAAACTATAGAAATGTTTTCACCCGCCAGGCGGTTGGAGAGATTCAGGGCGACATAGAGGCGGTGGCCGTC
>CAZELC010000166.1:0-6629 GCA_964512865.1 uncultured Bacteroidales bacterium | reverse complement strand
TCCATGTTCCGTTAATTCCGTTTGTTGAAGTTGTTGGAAGTGTTCCCGGCGTTGCTCCAACGCAATATGGACCAAGTGCAGTAAATGTCGGAGTTACAGCTGCATTAACTACAATTGACATTGTTGTAGAATTTGCACAAGTAATACAACCCGATGGAGTAAAAGTATAAACAGTTGTCCCAGCTGAAACAGTGCTTATTGTAGAAGGATTCCATGTTCCATCAATACCATTATTTGAAGTAGTGGGTAAAGTTCCTGGTGTTTCGCCAACACAATAAGGCCCAAGTTGGGTAAATGTTGGAGTTATTGCTGCTGATGGAGTATAAATTAATCTAACTTCTCCTCTAGCACCTATTCCGCCATTTGCTAGTCCAACACCATAACCTCCTCTGTGAACTAAGCCACCGCCTGCACCACCACCAATAATATATCCATCACCTCCAACTTTAGTGACACTAGCTGGAAGATTATCATACTTTCCAACGCCTCCATTTCCTCCGGGAGATTGACCAATACCTCCTGGGGGATCCGTTGTAGGTCCAACGCTTGATGGAAGTGGTGCATTACCACCATTGCCACCGGGGCCTGCAGCCCCACCACCACCTCCACTTTTATCAGTGCTAAAGGTTAATATTATTCCAGTAGCTCCGTTTCCTCCAGTATAGTTCGTCGTTCCTCCTGAACCAACACCGCCAGTACCATATGTTCCCACAGCATTAGCATCCACACCATCATCAGTGCTTGTATTGTAAACGCCTGCTTTATTACCTCCTGTACCTCCAGTTGCTATTATATTAATACCATTCCCAATAAAAGAACTTGTGCCTCCGGTTCCGCCTGCAGTAGGTTGAGTTGTAATGCCTGCACTCCATGAACCATTTCCACTTGATCCGGCAATTCCAACATCTCCAACAATTATTGTATAAGTTTGACACGGAGTAACTGCAAAAGTTTGAGATGAATATCCACCACCTCCTCCACCGCCACCACCGGCACAGGCCTCATTTCCACTAGAGTTTTGCTTTATCGCAATGGCACCACCGCCGCCGCCGCCACCACCCCAAACTTGGACAGTAATTGATGTAACGCATGCAGGTACAGTCCATGTATAAGTGCCGGGAGTTGTAAAACTTACCTGAGCATATAAATTATTAAAAAATAATCCTGCTAATATTATTAAAACTATTATATGTCGTTTTTTTTTCTTGATTTTTAAATATTCGCAAATAGGATTGGGTATCATTATCAACTGTTTTTAAGTAAGCAAAAATTTAATTGTTTAAAACACTAATAATACTCTTAATTAACTAATCTTCAAATATAAAAAATATCGGACAAATTATATGCATATTTGTAAATATTTCTTATAGACTAATTAATTGTTAGTTTTTAAATTAAGAAACTGCCTGAAAATTTTATAGCTCTATGCAAGCCATTAGTCGAATGCTCGAGAAGTAGTGTTTTATAAATCAAAATTAAATACAGTAATTAAACATAGTTAGAGTTTTAATAAAAAACTATTTGAAAAACTCTCGTATATCTAAATATTACTATATTTGAGATAAATTTAAATCTCTATGTAAACAATGAAAACAAGAATATCATTTTTGCTGTTTAGTATTATAATATTGGTAATTTTATTTGCCTATTCATGTAAAAAGAAAGAAGAAATAATTCTTCCATCACCTCCGGTTTTTTCAACAGCTGAATACATTGGTACTGCTTATCTTTCAGTTCCTCGAGATCAGGTGGTATGTGCTTCTGCTCAGAATAAAATTCTTTTTGCAGGCGGTTGTAATGCCGGCGGGGCAGTTGTTTACAACACCGTTGATATTTACGATATTAAAACAGGAGTTTGGACCACGTCTCAGTTGAGTGAACCGAGAAGAGCTTTAGCTGCTGCTTCTTTCGGAGATATTATTCTATTTGGAGGAGGTAATAGCAGTTCCGGATTCTCTGATGTAGTTGATATTTACAATGTGAAAACAAATATTTGGAATAAAACTCATTTAAGCGAAGCAAAAAAATATCTTCAGGCTGCACAAGCAAATGGTATTATTGCTTTTGCAGGAGGATATAATACAATAAATACTAAAACTGTCGATATTTATAATGCAGGTACAAATCTTTGGACAACATCACAATTAAGTATTGGCAGGTACTTTTTAGCTTCGGCAGGAGCTGGAAACAAAATCCTTTTTGCCGGTGGAACTAAAGGATTTACAGCTACTGATACTGTTGATATTTATGATATTAATTCAGGATGGACTGTCTCACAACTTAGTGAAGCAAGGCATTCACTCTGCGGTACTGCAGCAAATGAGAAAATTCTTTTTGCTGGAGGTTCATCTGGTTTAGTAGCTTCAGATCATATTGATATTTATGATACCCAAACAGGTATTTGGTCGTTGGCATATTTAAGCTCTCCGCGCAATTATGTTAAGGCTGCTTCTGTCGGAAATATTTCTCTTTTCGCGGGTGGTGCTTATATAAATGGTTTTAGTGATAAAGTTGATGTTTATAACAGCATTACGGGAACAATGTCTACTATACATTTGAGTACTCCAAGGTGTGCTTCTTGTGCAACTTCAATTGGTAATTATATCTTTATTGCTGGTGGCACTGAAGATCCATCATGGTCTACTGTTACTGACAAGATAGATGTATTCTTAGTAAAACAATAAAAGGGATGAAAATAAAAAAGCTCATAAGTTTATTTATGAGCTTTTTTATCTTAATAATCGAAAGATTACTTTTTCTTTGCTGCTGGTTTTGCTACAGCTTTTTTAGGAGCAGGTTTAGTAGCTTTAGCTGCTGGTTTTGCAGCGGCTTTCTTTTCAACAGGTTTAACTTTAGCTACAACTTTTTTAACAGCCGGTTTAGCTTTTGCAACTACTTTTTTTGCAGCCGGTTTAGCTTTAGCAACTACTTTTTTTGCAGCCGGTTTTGCTTTTGCAGCAACTTTTTTTACTTCAGCTTTTACAACAGCTTTTTTAACAGCCGGTTTAGCTTTTGCAACTACTTTTTTTGCAGCTGGTTTTGCTTTAGCTACAGCCTTCTTTGCAGGAGCAGCTTTTTTAGCGGGTGCAGCTTTTTTCACCGGTGCTTTTGTTACTTTATTTGTTGTCGCCATTTTTTTCGATTTTAATTAGTTTTCGTAAAAATAGTAACAAACTATCCTTTTTTTTTAATGTCAAATAAAAAAAATGCACAATTTTATTAACAAAATATTTTTACTCAATTGCTTATGCATCCATTGACAAACGAAACGTATGGAATAAATATATATTTGTTTAAGTGATTAATTTCAAAAAAAACAAATTTATTTTTGATTTTTTTAATGAAGGAAAATAAATATTTTTAGTTTGGAAAATATGTTTTTAATAAAATAATGTGTTTTGTAAATCCATAAAAAAACAGGTATCTGTTATACAAATACCTGTTCTTTCTTAGATGAAAATTTTATATTATTTTTTCTTAGCCACTTTTTTTGCGGGAGCTTTCACTTTTTTTCCCCCATATTTTAAAGAAGCCTGTGCAGCTGCAAGGCGGGCAATTGGAACGCGGAATGGAGAACAGCTTACATAGTTGAGGCCTGATTTAAAACAGAATTCAACAGATGCAGGATCACCACCTTGTTCACCGCAAATACCAACTTTAAGATTATCACGAACTGAACGCCCTTTTTTTACAGCCATTTCAATCAATTGACCAACACCATCCTGATCTATAGTTTGGAATGGATCAGCAGATAATATTTTCTGATCAAGATAATCATTCATGAATCCACCTATGTCATCACGACTAAATCCAAATGTCATCTGTGTAAGGTCGTTGGTTCCAAATGAGAAGAATTGTGCTGTTTTAGCCATTTTGTCGCCAAGTAAACATGCACGAGGGATTTCTATCATTGTTCCATAGAGATAATCGATAGATTTTACTTTGAATTTTTTGCAAACTTCATCATAAACTCTGTCAGCGATTTTCTTGGTTACGTCAAGTTCTCCAACTTCACAAGTTACTGGAATCATAATTTCAGGTTTTGGTTTGAATCCTTCTTTTAATAATTCAACTGTAGATTCAAATATAGCTCTGAATTGTATTTCTGAAACCTCAGGATATGTTACACTTAAACGAACTCCGCGATGTCCCATCATAGGGTTATTTTCATGTAATGCTTCACCACGTTTTGCAACATCAGCAACTTTTATCTTTAATTCTTTTGCAAGTTCAGCTTGTTTATCCGGACTCTGAGGCACGAATTCATGTAATGGAGGATCTAAAAGACGGAAAGTTACAGGAAGTTTATCCATTGCTAATAAGGTTGCTTTAATGTCTTTTTTCATGAATGGATACAATTCACTTAAAGCTTTTTTGCGTTCTTCAAGAGTATTACTAAGAATCATTTTTCGAAGAGCCAATAATGGTTTTTCTGAACCTGTTCCATAAAACATGTGTTCAGTGCGGAACAGACCGATACCTTCAGCACCATAATCACGAGCTACTTTTGCATCCTCTGGTGTTTCTGCATTTGTACGAACACCCATCAATCTGTATTTATCAACTATTTTCATGAACATTTTAAAACGAGGATTTTCTGTTGCATCCATCAATTTTAAAGCTTTTTGATACACATGACCTTTAGTGCCATTCAAAGTAACAAAATCACCTTCTTTTAAAATGATATCAGTTCCTTCAACTTTTGCTATTTTTTTAGATGTATCAACGTGCAATTTACCTGCACCAACAATACAGCATTTTCCCCATCCACGTGCAACAAGTGCTGCATGAGAAGTCATACCGCCACGGGCTGTGAGAATACCCACAGCTGCGCGCATACCTTCAACATCTTCAGGATTTGTTTCTTCGCGGATAAGAATAACTTTCTTTCCTTTACGTTCCCAAACAACAGCATCTTCAGCAGTAAATACCAATTGACCAACAGCAGCACCTGGACCTGCAGGTAAGCCTTTAACAAGAACAGATACTTTCTTTTCTTCTGCAGGGTCACAAATAGGATGAAGAAGCTCATCTAGCTGAGCAGGCTCAACGCGCATAACAGCAGTTTTTTCATCAATAAGCTTTTCTTTCAACATATCCATAGCCATATTAAGAGCTGCTGTACCAGTACGTTTACCGGCACGGCACTGAAGCATATAAAGTTTGCTTTCCTGAATTGTAAACTCAATATCAAGCATATCTTTATAATTCTTTTCGAGAATAGAGCGAATTTTTACAAGCTCTTTATATGTTTTTGGCATTTGTTCTTCCATACTAGGAAGATGTTTGTTTTGGTCATTTTTTGTTTCATTATTTAATGGACTTGGAGTACGGATACCAGCTACAACATCTTCACCTTGTGCATTAATTAACCACTCGCCATAGAAAGCATTTTCGCCTGTTGCCGGATTACGGGTAAATGCAACACCAGTTGCTGAAGTGTCTCCCATATTTCCGAATACCATTGCCTGCACATTAACTGCTGTTCCCCAATCATCAGGAATGCCTTCAATGCGGCGGTAGGATATCGCTTTTTTACCGTTCCAACTCTTGAAAACAGCTTTTATTCCACCAAATAACTGCTCTTTTGCATCATCAGGAAATTCTTTACCAATTTCTTTTTTTACTTTTTTCTTAAACTCATCAGCTAAAAATTTGAGATCATCAGCGCTAAGTTCAGTATCTTGCTTTACATTTTTCTTCTTTTTGTAAACATCAAGCATATCATCAAGTTTCTTGCGGATATTGATATCAAGACCTTCTGCTTTATCCATAACAACATCAGCATACATCATGATAAGTCTTCTATATGAATCCCATACAAAACGAGGATTATTCGTTTTCTTAATTAATCCTGGGATTGTTGCTGTACATAAACCAACATTCAACACTGTATCCATCATACCGGGCATAGATTTTCTCGCACCTGAACGGCATGAAAGTAATAACGGGTTTTTTGGGTCACCGTATTTCATCCCCATTTCGGCTTCGATTTTTTTCATTCCTGCCATTACTTCATCAGATAATGACTTTGGAAGTTGACAATTGTTAGCATAATAAGCTGTGCAACATTCTGTAGTAACAGTTAAACCGGCCGGTACAGGCAATCCAAGATTAACCATTTCAGCAAGATTTGCACCTTTTCCACCAAGTAAGTTTTTCATTTCTGCTTTTCCTTCGGCTTTTTTACCACCGAAATAGTAAACATACTTTTGAGTTTTTTCTTTTGACATTTTTAAGTTTCCTCCTTATTTTACAGTTATTTTGAATGTATATTAAAAAAGTTAATTTTTCGTTTTCAAGAACAAAATTACTATTTTTTTTCATACTGAATATGAATAATTTATTTATTTTTGTGATAATCTTATTGCAAATCTTTCCGAATTTATTATCATATATTTAATGCAAAATTTGCGATACTTTTTATAATTATTTATCTGTTAATTTTTAAAATCATTAAGATATCTTACAATGAAAAAGCAAATACTATTATTACTGATTTTATCAGTAAATTTTCTTTCGTTCGGCCAATATTCTGAAACAATTAATAATATTTCTTATAATGATTGTGTTAAACATGAAAGAAATATTAAATCCAATTCTCTGAAAAGCATAGGTGGAAATTATGA
>CAZELC010000165.1:0-6721 GCA_964512865.1 uncultured Bacteroidales bacterium | reverse complement strand
TTTGAATAAAGTGTTTGGTCTTCAGCAAATTTCTTTTTAATAATCAAATCATCATAATTAGAACAATTTACAAATTTTTGTTCAGAAGTTTCCTGTCCATAAGATTTTCCAATGGGAGCCAAGAAAATAGCTAATAAGAGAATTAGCAACAGTTTGTTACTTTTCATAAAAAAACAATTTTAATTTGGTTACAAGATTCAAAAATAAAAAAAATTTTGGAACTATAGCAAGGAATTGTACTAAATGCGACTCAATTTATATTTGATATTATTAACTTTTCGAACTCTTCTAAAGAAATGGCATCGTCCAAGCTGTATTTTCCAATTTTTGTTCTGCATAAGGATGACAAATAAGCGCCGCAACCTAGCTTTTGTCCAAAATCATTTGCAACAGATCTTATATACGTTCCTTTGCTACAGACAATACGAAATTTAATATCGGGTTTTTTGATACTAATAATTTCAAACTCATGAATATTAATCGGTTTTGCTTTGATATTCGCAATTTTCCCGCCTCTGGCATATTCATAAGCTCTTTTTCCATCAACCTGTATAGCTGAATATTGCGGTGGTAATTGTATGGTTTCACCAATAAATAGTTTAGAAACTTCAATTATCTGCTCATTAGTTATTTCGGAGTAATTTCCACAATTTGTGACTTCAGTCTCTAAATCATAAGACGGAGTGGTTGCTCCAAGAGTTATAGTTCCAGTATATTCTTTAACCAAAGCTTGATAATTATCAATTTCTTTTGTGAATTTTCCGGTGCATAAAATCAATAACCCTGTAGCCAAAGGGTCTAAAGTCCCGGCATGCCCAACTTTAATTTTTTTTATTCCGAGTTTATATTTTAGAATAACCCGAATTCTGGCCACAACATCAAATGATGTCCACTTGTAAGGCTTATTAATTAGCAGTACTTCTCCTTCAGGGAAATTGAATACCATTAGTCGATCCCAACGTTTAAATTATATCCAAGGGCTATAAGAGTAAGCAACAATATACCAAGGACAATCCTGTAGTATCCGAATATTTTAAATCCGTACTTCTGAATATATCCGATAAATCCTTTTATTGCTATAATTGCAACAATGAATGCTACAATATTTCCAACAGCAAAAATTGAAATATTGTCAGTTATAAGATGAGGATTCCCTTTCAGAAAGGTTTTTAATGTTTTATATCCGCTGGCTGCAAGTATTGTTGGAACTGCCAGTAAAAAAGAAAATTCCGTAGCTTTAACTCTGCTTATTTTTTGAGTCAAACCTCCTACTATTGTTGCACCGGATCTGGAAACTCCCGGGATCATTGAAATTACCTGAAATAAACCAACAATAAAAGATGATTTTAATGACAGATCTTTCGTTTCATCATTATTATTATACCATTTGTCAATAAAAACCAATATTACGCCTCCAAGGATAAGTGCAATAGATACGACGAAAACAGACCCAAAATACTTCCCGATAAAATCATCTGCGAATAACCCGATTACTGCTGCAGGCAAAAAAGCAATAAGTAATTTGTAGTATAATTTTATAGAAACGAAAAATCTCCTCCAGTAAATAATGATAACCGCTAATATTGTCCCGAAATGTATATTTATTGCAAAAAGCCTTGCAAATTCTGCCAATTCTTTGTTTTGTTGCAAACCCAAAATCTGTTCGGCAATGATCATATGACCTGTTGACGAAATAGGTAAAAACTCAGTTAATCCCTGAATTATTGCGATAATTAAAGATTGAAATAATGACATTAATCAGTTTTTGGGCGCTTCATAATTGCGAAAATCTCAATAATAAATCCCAGAATGATTACAATAGGTGCCAAAGTCAATCTTCTGAAATCAAAAATATCGGTATTAAAAACCTTAGGATCGTCAGAACCACCGCCTACCATTAGAATATAACCGAGAATAATAACTGCAACGCCAACTATCATTATAATATAATTCTGCTTTTCAAAAACAAAATCAACACCTTTTGGTTCAGGTTTACTTCTAACTGAAGATTTTGCAACAGGTTCTTGTTTAATTTGACCTTGGTTTTCAACAGGTTTTATTGGTGACCTGTGTTTAGGTTGAACTGTTTTTTTCGTTGCTGCCATTATTCTTTTATCATTAAATATTATACAAATATACTGATTCTAGTAATACAAAGTTTCCGTTTTCGACCTTAAATATTTATGTACTGCCAAATAAGTAGAACAAACACTAATTATCAATCCGGTAATAATAACTAAAACAAAAAGTATCAAGAACATATCAATATTCTGTAAGCTGACAATATCAGGTATTTGCTTTCTGGACACAAACAAAACTCCTGATAGCATTATGATTGACAATAAAGCAGAAATAACTCCATAAATAATACTTACTTTTAAAAATGGTTTTCTAATAAAACCTTCCGTAGCACCAATTAATTGCATTGTTTTAATAATAAAGCGCTTCGAGTAAACCGAAAGGCGGATTGTATTATTAATAAGTGCAATTGCAATCAATAATAATAATATGCAAAACCCTAAAATTATAATACTTATCTTTTTGATATTGTCGTTAACTAGACTTACCAAAGATTTTTGATAATAAACTTCTTTTATATTCTCATTTTTACTGAGGTCTTTTTCTATTTTGCTGAATATTTCAGGACTGGCAAATTCAGCTTTTAAATGCACCTCAATAGAGTTATTTAAAGGATTGTAGCCCAACGTCTTAACAAAATCCTCCCCTACTTCTTTTTGAAACAACAGAGCAGCTTTGTCTTCATCAATGAATTCAGTAGACTTCACATAAGGATTAGCATCCAGCTTTTTTTGAATTTCGACAATATCAGCAGCTTTTACATTTTTATTAATAATTACTGTAAAGCTAATGTTTTCCTTAACATAATCGGATAGTTTTTTTGCATGAAGCAGCAACATACCAACAAGACCTATAGAGAACAAAACCAATGTGATACTAACAATAGTAGTCAAATAAGAACTTTGTAATCTTCTCCTGATAATTTTGTCTTCCTTTTTGCCCATTTTTCTTTATTAACTTGGCGAAATTAATAAAAATTTGTATAATATCCTTTCAATAATTATTTTTCAATTTCTTTTTCTAATTTTGCACATATTATTATTGTGAACGATTACAATTTAGATAACTGTATTTTTAATATTTAGAATTTTTCATTAATTTCCCTTATATGGATTATAATTTTACTGAAATAGAAAAAAAATGGCAGAAGTACTGGAGAGAAAATAAAACTTATAAAAGCGAAATAAACTTAAATAAGCCAAAGTTCTATGTTCTTGATATGTTCCCATACCCTTCTGGAGCAGGTTTACATGTCGGGCATCCACTTGGTTATATAGCTTCTGATATTTTTGCGCGGTATAAAAAACTATGTGGTTTTAATGTTTTACATCCTATGGGATATGATGCTTACGGGTTGCCAGCTGAACAATATGCCATACAAACCGGTCAACATCCTTTAATTACCACTGAAAAAAACATTAAAAGGTATCGTGAGCAACTGGATCAATTAGGTTTTTCTTTCGATTGGGACCGTGAAGTAAGAACTTGCGATCCAAAATATTATAAATGGACACAATGGGCCTTTATCCAACTTTTTAAATCCTGGTATAATAAAAATACAGAGAAAGCTGAATCAATTGAGAATTTGATAAATGAGTTTTCCTTTAATGGTACAGCAAAAATAAATGCTGCCTGTTCAGAAAAAATTGAATTTAGTCAAGATGAATGGAAAGCTATGTCTGTTAAGCAGCAACAGCAAATCCTAATGAATTATCGTCTTGCATATCTGGCAGATACAATGGTTAACTGGTGTCCTGCATTAGGAACTGTTTTAGCTAATGATGAAGTTATCGATGGACTTTCGGTCAGAGGTGGTCATATTGTTGAAAGAAAACCAATGAAGCAATGGCTTTTAAGAATAACTGCTTATTCAGAAAGATTATTAAGTGGTCTTGAAAATTTGGAATGGTCGGATGCACTTAAAGAAATCCAGCGAAACTGGATTGGTCGCTCTGAAGGAGCATTAGTTGATTTTAAGATTAAAAACAGTGATCTTATATTGAATATTTTCACCACCCGCCCTGACACTATTTTTGGAGTTACATTTATGACTCTTGCACCGGAACACGAGTTTGTAAAATTGATTACTGCAGAGGATCAAAAAGAAAAAGTCGAAGAATATATTACTGAAACAAAGAACCGAACCGAAAGGGAACGAATGGCAGACGTAAAAAATATCTCAGGTCGTTTTACTGGTGCGTATGCAATTCATCCTTTTACGGGAGAAGAAATTCCAGTTTGGATTGGAGATTATGTTCTGGCAGGTTATGGAACGGGGGCGGTTATGTCTGTTCCTGCTCATGACAGCCGTGATTATGCATTTGCAAAACATTTCGGATTACCGATAAAAGAAGTTGTTTCAGGTGGAGATATTTCAAATGAATCTTACGATGCTAAAGAAGGAATACTTGTTAATTCTGAATTTATCAACGGTCTAAACGTTAAAGAAGCTATAAAAGCTGTAAATGAGCGTCTTGAAACAACGGGAATTGGTCAAAGAAAAATAAATTTCCGGCTTAGGGACGCTATTTTCAGTAGACAAAGGTACTGGGGAGAGCCATTTCCTGTATATTATAAAGATAGCATTCCTTACGTAATAGAGGAATCAGAATTACCATTATTACTTCCGGAAATTGATGCATATCTTCCAACGGAATCCGGGGAACCACCATTGGCAAGGGCAAAAAACTGGACAACCAAGGAAGGTTACCCTTTAGAAACCAACACAATGCCTGGTTTTGCAGGCTCAAGTGCATATTATTTGAGATATGAAGACCCTCACAATGAAAATGAATATTTTTCGAAAGAGGCTAATGAGTATTGGCAAAATGTTGATCTGTATATAGGTGGAGCTGAGCATGGCACAGGGCACCTTTTATATGCAAGATTCTGGAATAAGTTTTTATTTGACCTTGGAATGACTGTAAATGAAGAGCCTTTCAAAAAGCTTGTAAATCAAGGCATGATACAAGGTCGGTCAAATTTTGTTTATCGCATTAAAGGAACAAATGTTTTTGTTTCAGACAATCTAAAAAACCAATATGAAACTCAAGAAATTCATGTTGATATTAATTTGGTTGATAATGACATTTTGGATCAAGATGCTTTCAAAAAATGGAGACAAGAATACTCAGATGCTGAATTTGTCACAGAAAATGGAGAATATATTTGCGGATATGGAGTTGAGAAAATGTCAAAGTCACTGCATAATGTTGTAAATCCTGATGATTTAGTGATAAAATATGGTGCCGATACAATTAGATTATACGAAATGTTTCTTGGTCCATTGGAGATGCATAAACCTTGGGATACAAAAGGCATTGAAGGTGTTTTCCGATTTATGAGAAAACTATGGAGGCTGTTTCATGATCACGATAATAAATTTGTGGTTTCTGATGAATTGCCTTCAAAAGAAGAGTATAGAGTACTTCATAAAACAATAAAGAAAATAAAGGAAGATATTGAACGAATATCGCTGAATACTGCCGTAAGTGCTTTTATGATTTGTGTAAATGAGCTGAATGAATTAAAATGTAATAAAAGAATCATATTAAAAGACCTTGTAATTATTATTTCGCCTTTTGCACCGCATATTGCTGAAGAGTTATGGTTCTTGCTTGGTTACAATAACAGCATCACGGCAGAGCATTTTCCAAATTTTAATGAAGAGTATCTTAGTGAGGAAAATTTCAATTACCCGGTTTCATTTAATGGCAAAATGCGTTTTAATTTAAGCTTATCAAAAAGCCTTAATGTTGTAGAAATTGAAAAGATAGTTCTTGAAGCTCCCGAATCTCAAAAATGGCTTGATGGTAAAACACCAAAAAAAATTATTGTGGTTCCATGCAAAATTATAAATGTAGTTATTTGATATTCATTCAAATAAAACTACCTCTTTTCTTTTGGAACACTTTTTGAAAACTGGCGCCGCTCATTAAAAATAAATGCTCATGAAAAAATTAATTTTTGCATTCGTGTTGTTCATGACAGCAACAGTTGCGCTAAACGCTCAGATTAAAAAAACAAAAAATGATGCATTCCAGAGAGGTGAAAAGTTAACCTATGGATGTTATTATGACGCTTTACTTACCGGTGAAGTAAGAGCTGGTATTGCAACATTTGAGATTAAAAAAGAAAATAAGAAAATTAATGACAGAAGTACCTACCATATTGAAGCTATTGGGAAAACCAGAGGTGCTTTCAATCTCTTTTTTAAAGTTGTTGACAGATATGAAACTTTTATTGACGAGGAAAATCTTGCACCATGGGTTTTTATTAGAAGGGTTGATGAAGGCGGTTATATAATAAACCATGATGTTACATTTAACCAACATAAAAAAGTCGCATATTTCTCCGACAATAAGAATAAACGTCAATCAACTGTTCCAACTTCTGAACTTGTTCAAGATATACTTTCAGCAATTTACTGGTGTAGAAACCTTGATTTTGAGAGTGCTGATATGAATGAAAATTTTTATGTCAAGTTCATGCTTGATGACACAATCTATTCTTCAAAAGTTACATATTTGGGTAAAGAAATAGTTAATACAGGTATAGGAAAAATCAGATGTATTAAATTTAAACCACAGGTATTGACAGGTACAGTTTTTAAGGATCCATGGCCTTTGACTGTTTGGGTGAC
>CAZELC010000164.1:0-6785 GCA_964512865.1 uncultured Bacteroidales bacterium | reverse complement strand
TCATATTCCAGTTCGAAACGAAGCTTGTGTTTTGATTCTTCCTGTGCCAGCATCCTGAAAATTTCCTTAAGATCTTTACTGTCGGCTCTCTCTGATAAAGTCAAATATAGCTTAAAAGCTGATTTTTCTTTTTTCATTGCCACAATAAGAGCATCCTGATAAGAAATATCCGGAGTTACTGTCACATTTACCGTAAAATCTGCAATCTTTAAGTCGGTAACATGAGACGTTGATTTTTCAAAAATGCCGGTTTCTTTAATATTCATAAGCTTTGCTTTATGTGCCATCTCTTCCTGAGCAAATTCCTTGAAAACGGTTTTCATATCTTCCGACTTGGCATTTACCGCCAGGCTGTTATAAAATTCAACAGCTTCCTGTTCTGCATTAATTGCAAAATCTAAAATCTGATTTACTGATTGAAATGTTGTCATATAATGTTTTGTTTTAATCAAATATAATAAATTATTTACACTTCCTGACGATGCAGCAAAAATTTAATATGCATTTTTTCAGCAAACTCATCATTAAACCTTTTTGCTATTGAGTCGCAACCATATTTAAAGAAGCGGTAATTTCCTGAAACAGAAGTATATTTCAGTATAAGTTCTTCTTTATTACTGTCGGGCAGAAGCGGAATAATCTCTGCCATCACATCCTCTGCGCATGTAAATGTCTGCGGAGCAAAATTGTTCATAATTCCGATAAGCTGATCGATATTGTTCTTTTCAACTTTCGGCTTATAGCCAGGAGCTTTTTCAAAAGTTTGTATTACCTTCTGTGCGTTGGTAAAGCTTCCACCTGTTTCAAAAGGTAAGCTGGCCGGTAATATCAAATCGGCATATTTTGCAGTTTCAGTCATAAAATAATCCTGTACCATCACAAAATCGGCATTTTCAAACCAGTTTCTTACAGCGTCAGGAACATTTGCACAATCAGCCGGATCTTCCCCAAAAATGAAGAAATTTTTAATCATCCCTTCTTCCAAAAGTGTGTAGATTTTATTACTGTTATCTTCCGGAAGTTCGCCTACACGCCATGTTTCTTTTAATTTCTGCTGCAGCTCAGCGTCTGTTAAAGGAACTCCTCCAACTCCAATATTTTGGCATGCACCCATATCAAACACGCCCTGAGCATTACATTTTTCTTTTAATGAAATCAGACCGTTTGATGTTTTACCCAATTTGCCGGTTATCATCGCAAGATTATAAAGTTCTACTGAAGTGTTTGCTGATATTTCCTTTTCGGAGAAAATCAGAATAGCGTTCATTTCATTATTGTATGATTCTGCAAATTCAATGATACATTCTTTACATTCGCAGGCTTTCTGGCAAAGTGTATCAAAATTCTCCTTAAGAATCTCTGTCTTATATTCTTCAAAACCTTTGCAGTTATCATTAAGGAACATCCTGTTTTCCAGACCTTTTGACAGCAAATAGTGATTTACAGCTTTCACGAAATAATAATATTCCTTGATTTTTAATTCTTTATCAACCTTATGTTTAAGACTGCTGTTTTCTTTTGAGGTAATAAGCTCAACAGGAATGCCTTTTTTCTTTCTGGTATTACTTACCATAAAATTAACAACGCCATTATCTTTGTTAAGCTCCGAGCCAAGTATATAAATACGGCTTGCGCCCTTTATTTCATCAAAAGGAACATTTTTTACCGAATTGTTTTTATTGCCGATACATCTTCCCAGATAATGGAAACTTACAACATTATTTGTTTTGGCAGATATTCTTGCAAGCTTCTGAATGCTGTATATTTCTTCATTTGTAAGTCGTGCCCCTGCAAAAAATGCGTTTGTACCGGGAGCAGCAGTTTTTATTTTTTCAGAAATCAATTTGTAAGCTTCATCATAAGTTATCTCCACAAAATTGCCGTCTTTTTTCAATAAAGGCTTGGTAATACGGTTTTTATCGTTAAGATATGAGTAACCGAATTTTGCAAACCGGCAAATATTTCCGTCTTTGTTTACAACACCTTCTGCACCGGTAACTTTCAGAATAAAACCGTTTTTATGATGAACAGTAATTTTACAACCAACAGAGCAGTAATTGCAAATGGTTTCAAAAGTATCATGTTTTACCGGACCTGGTTTAAAATTGTAATTTTCAGTTATAGCGCCTGTCGGACATGTTGAAATACACATACCGCAAGATTCGCAATCTGTTTCCTGAAGCGAGTTGCCCATGCTTGGAGCTACATAAGTTTTAAATCCTCTGTTAACAAGTCCGAGAGCATTTGCTCCTACAACTTCACTGCAGATTCTAACACAGCGGGCGCAAAGGATACACTTGTTATTGTCAATTTCAATATACGGATGACGAAAGTCAACGCTATGTTCAATATACTCTCCTTCATAATGCTTTTGCTCGGCACCGTAAACTGTTGCATATTCTTTAAGTTTACAGTCGAAATACTCATTACAACCACATTCAAGGCATCTTTGTGTTTCATTAATTGCGACTTCTTCATTTTCGTATCCAAGTTCAACTTCTTTAAAGTTAAGTCTGTCATTTGGTTCAAGAGTAGGCATTTCGTGACGGTTCTGATTCTTATATTTACCGATATAATCTTCTTTAACCTGTTCTTTGAAGTTTTCTCTT
This sequence comes from uncultured Bacteroidales bacterium, assembly GCA_964512865.1. GTDB lineage: Bacteria > Bacteroidota > Bacteroidia > Bacteroidales > CAIWKO01 > CAZELC01. The sequence goes on along the minus strand of CAZELC010000164.1, from coordinate 4,176 downwards.
TTACTGATGAATTCTTTTGTTTCAGGAAGTATTTGCTGACCTGTAAGAAACTGATGACAGCTTCTTGCAGCTATTTTCGCTTGTCCCACAGCCTGAATAAGAGTTGCCGGACCTGTAACACCATCACCACATGCAAAAACATTTTTTGCCCCGGTTTGTAATGTTTTAGGATCAGCATCTATATCGCCCCATTTATTAGGTTTAAACTCTCCATGTTCATTATTACTGTTCAGGTCTTCCAAAAAGTTAATATTTGTTTTCTGACCAATTGCAGCAAGTGCAACATCCATGAATATCTCAGTTTCAGAACCTTCCACAGGAACAGGTCTTCTTCTTCCTGATGCATCAGGTTCGCCGAGTTCCATCTTAATACAAGTAATTGATTTCAGCTTTCCGCCAGGATCCTTGTTAACTTTGACAGGAGCAGTAAGAAACATATATTCAACACCTTCTAACTTTGATTCATGAATCTCGATAGGATTGGCAGGCATTTCTTTTTCGGTGCGGCGATAAATAACATATACTTTTTCTGCACCGCAGCGAATCGATGTTCTGCAGCAGTCCATGGCTGTATTACCACCACCAATTACTCCAACAGTTTTCCCTTTGAAATCATATTTTTTACCGCTTACTTCCATCTGTTTGAGAAAGTCGATACCTGAGAAAACATTATCAGCATCGTCGCCTTCGCATCCTATTGAAGTCCCTGTTTGTGAACCTATTGCTACCACTAACGCATCATATTTTTGCTTAAGGTCTTTATATGAAAGGTTTTTGCCAAGTTGCTGGTTATAAAAAATATTTACTCCGAGTTCGGTAATATTATCAACTTCCTTTTGAAGAAGATCGTTTGGAAGCCTGTATTCAGGAATTCCATATCTCAGCCATCCGCCTGCTTTAGGACTTGCCTCAAAAATGTCAGTCTGATGACCTTCTTTTTGAAGGAAGAAAGCAGCAGCAAGACCGCCGGGACCGGCGCCTATAACGGCAACTTTTTTACCTGTGGAAGCTTTTATTTTAGGTTTGAATTTATTTGGCGATTCTAAATCTATATCAGCGGCAAAACGTTTCAGATAATCAATACCGACACCTGTTCCTTCATCAAGGAAATTACGGCGGCATGCAAGCTCGCATGGGCGAACACAAACTCTTCCGCAAATTGCAGGAAGTGGGTTTGTTTCCTTAATTACTTCAATTGCTTCGCTATACATTCCTTTTTCGATAAAAGAAATATATCCTTGAACATCAACTCCGGCCGGGCAAGTTTGTTTACATGGTCCTGTGCAGTCAGCATAATGGTTGCTGAGCATAAGGTCAAGAGCTGTTTTGCGGGCATTAAAAACCTTTTCATTATCAGTGGTGATTTTCATACCTTCTGATATTTTTGTAGAGCAGGCCGGTTGAAGACCTCTCATGCCTTCTACTTCAACTACACAAATATAGCAGGAAGTGTATGGCTCTATTCTTTTATCGTTGCATAACGTTGGTATTTTAATACCGTGTCTTTCTGCCACTTCGAGTATTGTTTCACCCTGGTTGCCGGTTACATTATTTCCGTTAAGAACTAAATTTATTTCCATATTTGTTTTTCTTTTATACCGGTGGCTAAACCGGAAGTAAATTATAATTTTATTTGTTTAAATATTGTTATTAGTCAAGAGCTATTGCATTAAACTTACATCTTGAATAACAATCGCCGCACTTTATACAATCTTTTTCTCTGATGAAATGTGGTTGTTTTCGTTCACCGTCAATTGCCTGAACAGGGCATTTTTTAGCACAAACAGTACATCCTGTACATTTATCGGATATTATTGTATATGTAAGCAGTTGTTTACATGCTTTAGCAGGGCATTTTTTGTGGAAAATATGAGCTTCATATTCATCACGGAAATACTTTAAAGTAGTAAGAACAGGGTTCGGTGCAGTCTGACCGAGGCCGCAAAGTGAGTTGTTCTTTATCTGGAAAGCAAGCTCTTCAAGAGTTGCAATATCGGTTTCCTTGCCTTTACCTTCTGTTATTCTTTCAAGGATTTCGAGCATTCGTTTTGTGCCTATACGACAAAATGTACATTTTCCGCATGATTCTTCCTGAGTAAAATTAAGAAAGAATTTAGCAACATCTACCATGCATGTCGATTCATCCATGACGACCATACCGCCTGAACCCATTATTGCTCCGGTAGCAGTTACTGAATCGTAATCAACAATTGTATCAGCCAGATATTCAGGAATACAGCCACCTGAAGGTCCGCCAAGCTGCACAGCCTTGAATTTTTTGTTGTCTGGTATTCCGCCACCAAGCTTAAAAATAACGTCTCGGATAGTAACACCCATTGGTACTTCAACAAGTCCTGATCGGTTAATTTTTCCTGCAAGCGCAAATACTTTTGTACCCTTACTTTTTTCAGTACCATATTTTTTATACTCATCAGAACCATGATAAATAATCCATGGAACATTTGCAAAAGTTTCAACATTGTTGATATTTGTCGGTTTTGCCCACAATCCTGCTTCTGCAGGAAAAGGCGGACGTTTACGTGGCATTCCTCTTTTGCCTTCAATAGACGCCATAAGAGCGGTTTCTTCTCCGCAAACAAATGCTCCGGCGCCTTCTTTAATATATATGTCGAAATTAAAGCCATCAATACCAAAAATATTTTTTCCAAGATATCCTTTTTCTCTAGCTTGATTTATAGCAATATTCAGACGTTTAATAGCCAATGGATATTCGGCGCGGCAATAAATTACTCCCTGAGTAGCTTCAATTGCATAAGCAGCTATTATCATCCCTTCTAAAACAGAATGCGGGTCACCTTCAAGAAGTGAACGATCCATGAATGCACCGGGATCACCCTCATCGGCATTACAAATTACAAACTTCTCATCCGCTTTATGATTACTTGCCAGTTTCCATTTTGTTCCTGTAGAAAATCCTCCTCCTCCACGTCCGCGAAGCCCTGAATCAATCATGCTCATGATAACATCAGAGCTAGAAATTTTTTTCTCGGCTATCTTTTTAATAGCCTTGTAACCATCACGTTCTTCATATTCTTCAATATTTTCAGGGTCTATCATCCCGCAATTTCTTAAAGCTATTTTAACCTGCGAGTCGATGAAACTATTATCAACAGTTTCAAAAAGATCCGATTTGACAATATATTCACGAACAGGTTCATTTGCTTTAATATGCTTTTCAACTATTTCAATAACTCTGCTCTCGTCGACATTTCCATAAATATACGAGCCTGAATCGTCAACTATTTCAACGAGAGGCTCACGGTAACACATACCGATACAACTCGTCTTTTTCAATTCAAAATCCAGTTTGTCGAGATCTTTCAAAGCTTTGATCTTTTCGTAAGTTTTATTTGCACCTGCAGCAACACCGCAACTGCCAAGACCAACTATTACTTTTTTCATTTCTTATATTTTGGTTTTTTACAGAATATTTACAATTTTAATTTAAATGGAGAAGCAAAATCAGTTTTTCGCTTTTATTTGTATCTCCTTAATAATCTTGACAGCTGCGTCGCCGGTAAGTTTCCCGAAGGTATTTTCGCCAATCATCATAACAGGAGCAAGTGAACAGCAACCCAAACATGCAACCGATTCGAGAGTGTAAAACCTGTCTTCTGTTGTTTCTCCATCTTTTACGTTAAGCGCTTCCCTAATAGCTTCCGATATGGAATTTGCGTTTTGAACATGACAGGCAGTGCCATGACAGACTTTTATTATGTTTTGTCCAACAGGATTTAACCGGAACTGAGCATAAAAAGTTGCAACTCCATACATATCACTAAGTTTTATTCCGGTTTTATCAGCTAAGGCTATGAAAACCTCACTCGGAATGTATCCGTAAAGACTCTGCGCACCTTGTAATAAAGGAATCAGATTGCCTTTCTTGTTCTTGTATTTTTCTATCAGCGGATTTAAAAGCTCCAGATCGACCTTGTCCTGACAGGCTTTTGTCTTTTCATTTGCAATTCGTGCAATTCTCATAAATTTTAATATTTAATTTGACCGGCTAAAATTATAAAATGTTTCATTACCACTATGTTTTACGATTTATTTAAAACAATTATAAATAACAAATAACTATTTCATAAAGAATACATTACATATTGATAAGAATATTTCTTATAAAAAATCAGTAAATAACGTACAATATTTAAT
>CAZELC010000163.1:0-6843 GCA_964512865.1 uncultured Bacteroidales bacterium | reverse complement strand
TGAAACCCGATTTTATCCGATTTCGGGTCAAATTTGTTATTGCCGTTGTCTTTTTTGTATTTTATTGTTTCCGAAATCTGACTGTAATCTAATATAATTCGAAAAAGAAGTAAAACAAAGATTTTAGAAAGCTGCTTTAATTTTGCACAAATCAAAAATAAATTGTTTGAATTTTAATTATTTCCTGTCACAAAATGAGTTCAAAGCATTTTTAGCCTGTGCATTGCCTAAAACTGATGCCTTGCTATAAAATTCGCAAGATTTTTCAGTGTTTCCTTTTTTTCGATAAAGTTCACCCAAAAGAAAAAATGAATCCGGATTTTCAGGTTTCACTTTTAATGAATTAACCAGAATATCATCAGCTTTTTTATATTCTTTTATCTCAATATAAATCCATGCAAGGTTAATATATGAAGTAATGTTCGAATCATCTTTATCTATTGCCAGTAAATACTCTTCAATAGCTTTCGGATAGTTTTTCAGCTGCATAAAAAACCACGCAATATTTTGATATACAATAGAATTTTCGGGGTAATAACCGACAGCTGACATAAAATCAGATTGTGCACCGGCATTATCATTATTATAAAAATGTGCATAAGCTCTGTTTGTAATTGCAGCTAGGTTTTGCGGTTCCTTCTCAATAACAAAATTAAAATCTTTTATTGCCTTTTTATAATTTTTTATTTGAGCATAAGCTCTTCCACGCTTTATATATGCTTGCAGTGATAATGAGTCAAGCTGAATTTCAATATTATAATCTTTTATCGCCCCGGCTGCATCACCATTTAAATATTTCAGGTAACCTCTGTTATCATAAGCTAATTTATAGTTTGGATCCAACGCCAATGATTTATTAAAATTCCTTTCGGCACCAACCATATCGCCTTGAGACATTAAAGCTGTTCCAAGATTGTTGTATGCTTCAGAATAATAGACATTTAATTTAATTGCCTTTTCAAAATTTGAAATCGCCTCAGAAATTTTACCTCTGTTCAACAAATAAACACCTTTATTATTATAAGCGCTTGAAAGACTTGAATCATACTTAACTGCCAAACAGAAAAATTCATAACCTGCGCTATCCTTTCCAATCATCCTGTATATTTTACCTAGATTATCAAAGGCTTGCGCTTTAGCAGCATTGCTATTCTGCAAATTAATAAATGTATTGAAATCAGATATTGAACTATTATAGTCTTTCTTTTCAAGAAAAGCAAACGCCCTGTTGTAATAAGCTAGAGAAAATGCAGAATCAATTTTTATTGCTTTATTATAATTTAGTATTGCTGAGTCAGGAGATTTTTTTTCTAAATAATATAAAGCAATATTACAATATGCAAAAGGTATTTTCGGATTTTTGCTTATTACATCCGAAAAAAGTGTTTTTGTGTTTTTCCAAACTTCACATCTGCTAAATGTCAAAAAAGAAAGAATAAAACATAACATCAACATACTGACTATCAATACATTTTTGTATTTTTTTCTTTCAAAAGCAAACTTTTCGCATATTGAAGCTACAAAAATAAACAAACCCAAATAAGCAAGATAACTGTATCTGTCGGCCACAACCAATCTGCCTTCAATAGGAATAATATGTAAAACCAGTGAAATGTTTATCAAAAAAAAGAACCACCCAAATATAAGTCCATCGGGAAGCTTTTTTCTTTTGATTATCATTAGTATAGAAAAAGCCATTACAATTACCAAAACAACTATTGTTAAATAATATTCAACAGGTAAATTTCCATCAGGAAGTCTCGCTGGATATGGATGAACAGCATTTAAGAAAACAGGAAAAAAGAAATTCTTAATATAAAACCACAAAGAATAACCTGCAAGGAGAATTCTTTCAAAAAAGGAGAAGTAATTTGCCGGATCAGAATTCTCAGACCATAAATTTAATCTTATATTTTTGAAATAATAGCAAAATAATAGAATTGTCAATATTGAAAACAAAATCAAAAGACCAATGATCACTTTTTTAAAAAAAGCCGATGAAATATTATTAAAACCCCCTTTTTCATAAATAAAACAAACAACCACAATAAAAAAACCTATTGTAAGGATTTTATAATTAAACCATATAAAAACACTAAAAAGAATAAGAACAATAAATAGTTTTTCAACAACAAGAAATACAGATATTTTACGCTTACAATAAAAGTCTATTAGAAACAAAAGTAAAGGAACTGCTATTCCCTGTATTTTTGACAGTGCTGCGAGAACAGCCGTTAACACTGTCAAAATAAAGAACAAAACATTAAAATTATTTTTTAAATATCTAAAATACAGCAGAAAAGAAATCAATGAGAAAAAAGTGAACAATAAATCCTTTAATTCGGAAATCCAGGCAACAGATTCAACCCTCATTGGGTGTAATGCAAAAAGTATCAGCACTAAACTTATCGAAAATATGTTTTTTGTGAAATACTTTAATAATTGGTAAAGCAGTATGACATTAATCATGTGAATTATCAGGCTAAACCAATGAAAAGGTTCAGGGCTGCTTCCCCATATTTTAAATAGAACAGAATAAAAGGATAAAGTAATAAATGTAAAACTCTCTTTATTAAAATTATGAGATATGCTGAATGAATCAAGATTTCTTATAAAAGCATTTTTGACAATTTGAGCATCATCATCCCAATTAAGAAACTGAAATTTACCTACTTGAAAATATACCAGATAGCAAACTATCAATACAATAAATAAAATAAGCCTTTCAGTATTAAAGATTTTATACTTATTATGTAATGATACATTTGCCATTATCCAAAATCAGTTAATTAAAAAAACTGCTCACCTATTTATTTAATTTTTGAATCCAAAGATATATAAATCAATTAAAAAACCATCAATTTTCAGCTTAATCATACGATTTTAAATAAAAATTAAAGTTTTCTTTTCTTTTGATATTTTGTTTTTTATATTTGCTTATAATTAATAATGTCATGCGTTTGAAATTCAAAATTCTTCAGTTATTTTTTCTTTTATCAATTACCTCAGTTTTCGCCCAATCAAGTACAGAATGGTCAAAAATAGGATTATCTGCTTCAGGAAACAACATTCAAAATGGAGTGGCAGCTTTTTATAAGTTGGGCGTTTGTAATAATGAACAAGTAGTAATTATTAAATTTTCTAATCTTAACTCCTTTCCGGTGAATGTTGAATGGAATGATGCTGTTTTTACTAATGAGCTCATTTGGTTAACTATTGATTCAAATAAAACAAAAAAGAAAATGTTAATTGGCAGTAATCAAACAATATTTGGCGATTGCTCAGATGAAAGTATGAAAAATCTGATTGTAAAAACCAGTGATTTCATTAAAAAAGCTGATAATTTTAAACTTTTTGGATTAAAATCTTTTAAAGTATCGAAAAGTAAATAATTTAGTGAATAAAATTTCCCAAATGAAATATTTCTACATCAGATTTTTATCAATAATATTTTTAGAAATCTTTGTTATTAATGTATTTTCTCAGACAGCCACAACAACTGTTCTATTTTCTGGTTTTCAATCGTGCGGAGGTTGTACTGTTTGTGGTGCTGACTATTGGTGTACCAATACTCCGGGCAGCTATTGCGGCGACACTCCACCATGCCAGACCAAAACTTTTTTTGATCCTGTTCCTGCAGGAAATACGGTAACCAGCGTTACCATTAACTATTATACTGCCAGTTGCGAGGGTGCATCTTTTGTTTCTACAATAAGTGGCTTTGCTACGCCAACAGCTTATGATGGAAGTTCAGGATGTTTATGTGACGACTTACCTTGTATGATGACAACTTCAGTTACAGCAAGTTATCCTTGTGGTGTACCAGGTTATGTTTATGGTGGAAATAATACTTTTCAGCTTTGCTCAAGCGGGCCAATGTGTATAAACAGAGCTGAACTTGTTTTTTCTTATTACCCTACTCCATCAGTAATTCCAACGATTACTGCTTCAGGTCCACTTTCATTTTGTGCCGGTGGCTCAGTTACACTTACTGCTAATTCGGGCTTTTCTGCATATCTCTGGAATACAGGGTCAACTTCACAATCTATTACTGTTTCAAGTCCGGGAACATATACCGTAACCGTTACGGGTGCATCAGGTTGTACAACAAATTCAGCATCTGTTACAGTTACAAACAGTCCAGGAATTACACCTACTTTTAATGCTTTAGGACCATTTTGTGTTGGAGCTTCACCTCCTGCATTACCAACCACATCCACCAATGGATTAACGGGAACGTGGAGTCCGTCCACAATAAACACAGGATCTTCAGGCACAACAACTTATACTTTTACGCCATCTGCTGGTCAATGTGGTCTTAACACAACAATGAACATAACAGTCAATCCAAATATAACACCTACTTTTGCTGCTGTTGGGCCATATTGTCAGGGGGCAACCATTCCTGCGCTTCCCACCACTTCTACAAATGGTATTACAGGAACCTGGAGCCCGGCAATTAATAATAATGCTACTACAACTTATACATTTACACCAACTGCGGGACAATGTGCAACATCCACAACTTTAACAATAAATATTACTCCGGGAGTTACACCTACATTCAACGCTGTCGGACCTTACTGTTCTGGGGCTACAATCCCTGCTCTTCCTACAACGTCAACAACTGGAATAACAGGAACATGGAGTCCTGCAATAAATAATTCTGCTACTACAACTTATACGTTTACTCCTAATGCAGGACAATGTGCTGCCCAAACAACTCTGACAATATCAATTACTCCACAAACAACCCCTACTTTCAGTTCTGTAGGACCATATTGCGTAGGCGCTACAATACCAGCGTTACCAAATACATCAAATAACGGAATAACAGGCACATGGAGTCCGGCTATTAACAACAGTACTACAACAACTTATACTTTTACTCCCACAGCAGGTTTATGTGCCAGCAATACTTCCCTTACTATAAATATAAACAATAATATTACGCCAACCTTTACTCAATTGGGTCCTTACTGCGTTGGAGCAACACCAGGAGTATTGCCTTCAACATCAAATAATGGTATATCAGGAACCTGGAGTCCTGCTGTAGTAAATACATCAACACAAGGAAGTACTACATACACATTCACTCCAACATCAGGGCTTTGTGCAACAGCAACAACCATGACCATTACAGTAAACTCTAATATTAACCCTACTTTTACTACTTTAGGACCATATTGTGTCGGTGCAACACCGGCAGCTTTGCCTACTACTTCAAATAATGGAATTACTGGAACCTGGAGCCCTTCAACAATTAACACTTCTGTGCTCGGTTCATCAATATATACATTCACTCCTACTGCAGGACAATGTGCTACTTCAACCACAATGACAGTAGTTATTAATAATAATACAGCACCGACATTTACTCAACTCGGCCCATATTGTATAGGCGCAACTCCTGGGACATTGCCCACAACATCTAATAATGGAATATCAGGAATTTGGAACCCCGCGACTATAAGTACTTCAACAACAGGTTCCACCACATATACTTTTACACCTAATGCAGGTCAATGCGCTGCAAGTACCGTCATGACAGTTGTAATTAATTCAGGTCCAACAATTAATGCTGGAGCAGATACAGCGGTTGGCTCATGCGCTTACTCTAATTATTTAATGAATCCGACCACTGCAAGCACTATCATAACATGGAGCTGGACACCATCAACCGGTTTAAGTTCGACTAACACGCAAAATCCTACTGCACATCCTACAACTACAACGACTTATGTAGTGACAGCAACAGACAATAACGGATGCACAGGCTCAGATAATATTGTAATTTATGTAAGACCTTTGCCAACGTCAAATGCCGGTCCTGATGTCAGTATCGGCTTATGCCCTTCATCAGATACTACTCTGATAGGAACCGGAACCGGTGCAGGACCATTGTCATACTCCTGGAGCCCAAGTACGGGTTTGACAACTGTGCCTCCTTCAGGTCAAAATGCCATAGCAAAGCCTAATGCAACAACAACATATACTTTGACGGTAACAGACAGATTTGGATGTACTGCAGCTGACAACGTTATTGTTACCGTAAATCCTTTACCCACCTCTGAAGCAGGCTCAAATGTGAATATTGGCGCTTGCTCAACATCAACAGCAAACCTAAGTGGTTCAGGAACAGGAACAGGTCCTCTGACATATTCATGGACTCCGACAACAGGGATTTCATCACCTAACAATCAAAATACAGTTGCAAAACCACCAACAACTACTACCTACCAGTTGACAGTTCGTGACATATATGGTTGTACAAGTACTGATAATGTTACAGTTACAGTAAATCTATTTTCTGTGGAAGCCGGTCCTAACGCAGATATAGGAGCATGTTCAACATCTACAACAGTTTTATCTGGTGTACCTACTGGAGTTGGACCATTTACAAATATTTTATGGTCACCATCAAATGGTTTGAGTTCAACAAATATTGCATCTCCGATAACAGCACATCCAAGTCAAACAACTACATATACGCTTTCCATGACAGATGCTTATGGCTGTTCGGCATCTGATAATGTTACAGTTACAGTACACCCTTTGCCATTGGTAAATGCCGGTTATAATGACAGTATCGGCACTTGCCCATCATCAAGTACAGTTTTAAATGGAGTTGCAACTGGCTCTTCACCATTTATCTACTCATGGCTACCTGTAACAGGTTTAAGTAACACAAGTATTCCAAATCCTGTTGCAAAACCAAATGTGACAACAGTTTATGTATTAACCGTTACTGACTCATATAGTTGCTCTGCTACAGATAATGTTACAATAACTGTAAAACCACTTCCGACTGTTTACGCCGGCAATGATACTACAATTGGTAAT
>CAZELC010000162.1:0-6861 GCA_964512865.1 uncultured Bacteroidales bacterium | reverse complement strand
CAAAAACTGCCGCTGTTTGGATTTCAAGTTTAGGTGCCGGTAATGGTTGCACAGGAGTAACAATTAAAAACTGTAATATTGCTGCATACAAATGGAACGATCCTACAAAGAGCAGTTTTGGTATTATTGCAGGTGGTTCATCTATTGATTATGGTTTTACAAGTACAATTAGCGGAGATGGTAATAATGCCTTATCTATTATTAATAATAATATTTATCGGGCAGGTATTGGAATTAAAGTCACCGGAACACTTTCTAATAATGCAAATAACCTTCTGATAAAAGACAATATCATTGGTTCAAATACAGCAACAGACTATATAGGGATAAAAGGTATTGAGCTTGATAATGTTAACAATACCAGTATTATTGAAAATAATATCTTTAATATTAATCAATCAACAATTTCCTCTTCTATTTTAATGCCTACAGGAATTTGGCTGGGAAATATTAATAACAGCGTTATCAATAAAAACACAATATTAAATATAAACAATACAGGTTCAGGCGCTTATGGTGGAACAGGAATAGAATTTTACAATTGGGGCATCTGTGAAAATATTTTAATTTCAAATAATGTAATTGCCGGAATGGGAGGATTAGGCTACAGTAATTATTTTTATTCAAATATTGGTATTAAGTTTTGGTATGGTAGTGCCGGCGCACAGATTAATAATGTAAGAATATACTACAATAGTGTAAACTTAAGCTATGGAAGTTGTTCAGGGAGTTCCATGTCGGCAGCAATCAGTTTGGACGATGATCTCACAAATGTGGATATGAGAAATAATGTTTTTGCAAATACAACAAATTGTACAAACAGATATAGTGTTTACAATTATGCAGTAACAGTTCCTTTCAGCAATATTAATTACAATAATTATTATACAACCGGCAAAGTCGGTTATGATTACTCCACAGGTACAGCAGAAACTTTAGATGAATGGAGAGCTATTACTGATGGTGATTTGAGGTCAATATCTGCAGACCCGTCATTTACATCCAATACTGATCTTACACCAAATTTGTCTTCACCAAATGCATGGTTTTTACATGGCAATGGTTGTCAGATTGCAGAGATAAACTCTGATATAATAGGCCGTTCAAGAAGCACAGCAATTGCGCAAGGAGCAACCGATATTGGTGCTTATGAATTTAATCATGCACTTTTACCTGACCCGCCAACTGTTACAAATACTACAACAATTTCTGATGGTTCAACAACTTCTTTTAATGTTGGAGATATGAATGTTGCTTCTATAAAATGGCATGGAGCCAGCCTTCCAACAAATGTTACCTTAAAATATTATTCAGGAGCTAACCCTCCAGATTTGCCTGTTGATGCAAAATACGTGAATGCTTACTGGGAAATTACACCCTCAGGCGGAACAGGATTTACTTATGATATTACTTTGAAGTATGATGATGCCATTTTCGGGAACATTTCTGATGAGTCGCAGATGTTTATAACTAAGAAGCACGGAACCGGCAGCTGGGAAGACTTTGATAATTGCTCTATTGACATACAAAGCAAAACAATTACTTTATACGGTTTATCAACATTCAGTTTGTTTACCATCCGTGGTGGAAGTGGAAGTCACCTGCCAATAAGTTTAATTTCCTTTACAGGAAAACTAGCAGAAAAAGATGTTGAACTTAAATGGAAAACTGCCACAGAAATTAATAATGATTATTTCACAATTGAAAGATCTACGGATTGTAAAATATTTGAAAGTATTGCGAAAATTAATGGTGCCGGTAACAGCAATATGGTTCTTAAATATGATTATGACGATGTAAATGTGGCGGAAGTAACCAAAGCAACAAAAGTATATTACAGACTAAAACAGACAGACTTTGATGGTAAATTTACTTATTCAGGAATAATTGGAGTTAGTTTAAACGAAGAATCTTCATCTCCATTTGAACTGTTATCAGCAAACCCAAACCCTTTTCAAAATGATCTTTTTGTCAGTGTATCATCAATTGTTGACGGAACTGCAATTATAAAATTATTTGACATGAACGGAAAGCAGGTTAAAGAGCAGCAAATTGAAATACAGGAAGGTATTAACACACTAACTTTAAACAATAATGCGGATTTAAAAAAAGGAACATATCTGTTAAATATTGAGATGAACAAGCAAAAATCAAAAGTAATAAAGGTCATTAAATATTAAACCCAAATATTAAATTACATTTAAATTAATTCATTGCCTGTCGGAATTTAAACCGGCAGGTTTTTTTTATTATATAAAAATATTATTTCCAGGAAGATACTCCCAATTAATACCCGAAAAATATTTTTACTCAAATATTGTATTTTTTGCATAAACAGGTCTTTTTACCTATAAAAACAAGCTAATCAGCTATTGGTCAGGCTTAATAGTTAGTTTAATTTTGGTTATTGATTATAATGGTTTTTAACCATATTATATTAATCATAAGTTAAAAAGAGTTATTATGAAAACAAAATTATCCCTCAGCAATAACCTAAAAACCAAACTGGAAACCAGTTTGAAGGTTAAAATAATAGTTGGAGCCAGTGCATTTTGTATAGTGCTTAGTGCGATTATATTTTCAATCAGCAATTTTGGTATTCAGCAGCAATCGGAGGCTGCAGTTTTTCCAAGTGGCACATATCGTATCGGGGGTACAGGAACAACTCCATCAGCTGGTTGCAGTTACGTTAATCTTAAATATGCACTTAATGATCTTAACGGTAAAACCATTAACGGACCTGTGACATTTATCTTAACTTCAACCTATTCCTCTTCCGGAGAAACTTATCCGATTACGTTCAATAATATTACAGGTGCATCTGCAACAAACAGAATAACAATCAAACCAGATGCAGGTGCAAATATTACAATTTCAGGGTCTTCAGCAACAAGTATCATGACTTTTAATGCAGGAAGCTTTTATACATTAGATGGATACGGAACTGATTCATCATCAAGACATTTGACAATTATCAATAACAGCACCGGTGCAAATTCGTGTGCAATATGGGTAAAGAGCCTTGGAGCAAATAACGGTTGCAGAAATCTGATAATAAAAAACTGTAATATTGCAGCATATAAAAGCACAAATAGTGCAAGCCCATCATTTGGAATTTTTGCCGGCGGAACATCTATTGGAGATGGTTCATATACAGTCGGAAAAATGGGAGCTGACAATGATAACCTGTCAATTATTAACAATAAAATATACAGGGCATCGTGGGCAATTTGGGCAGCAGGAACCAGTAGTGGAAATATGGATAATTTATTAATAAAAAATAATATTCTTGGTGGTGATGCTGCAGCAGATTATCTTACTTTACAAGGATTAGATTTAAACTATATTAACAATGCTCAAATTACGGGAAATAGAATTTATAATATTATTAGTAATATTGGTACAGGTGTGTATTACCCGACAGGAATGTGGATAGGCACTCTTAATAATACAATTATTACAAAGAATGTTATCAAAACTATTCAATATACTGGAAATCAAAAATATGCAGGAGCCGGAATTGAATTAAATAATACTTATGCAAATTCAAATATTCTAATCGCAAACAATGCTATTTCTGATCTGAAAGGCAAAGGAGGAAATGACATTCTTACGGGAGTGTGTGGCATCAGGGTTTTTGATAATGACGGAGGCGGGTCAATGGATAATTTAAGAATATATTTTAACAGCATTAATATTACCACTGGTAATAGTGCCAATGGCTCAAAATGCTCAAATATTTTTCTTGGTGAAGGGATTACTAATGTTGACATCAGAAATAATGCCTTGATAAATACTCTTTATGCATCTGGTAATAGTATCAAAAAATACGGGGTGTACTGTAATTCATCAAATCTTCCATTTTCAGAAATTAATTATAATAATTATTATTGCCCTGATGGAAATGTTGGGTATTTTAACGGTACAATTGAGACTCTTTCGGAATGGAGAGATATAACTGGCGATGATCTTAGGTCTGTTTACGCTGATCCCGGGTTTACATCTGCAACAGATTTGACCCCAAATATTTCATTACCAAATGTATGGTATCTTCACGGTAATGGCTGCCAGATACCGGAAATCAACTATGACATATTAGGTAATGCAAGAAGTGTTACAGCTGCTAGTGGGTCGACCGATATTGGTGCTTATGAGTTTAACCATGATAATCTTCCTACTCCTCCAACTGTTGTAATCACTTCAACAGATATTTCAGACGGAACATCAACAATTTTCAAAGTAGGTGAAATGACAGTAGCATCGATTTTGTGGCATGGAAGTAACCTGCCAACGTCTGCAACAGCAAAATATTACTCAGGCACTTATGTAACTGGTTTGAACCCAGAAGACCAAATTTCAAACGCTTACTGGGACATAACTGCAACTGGCGGATCAGGATTTACATACGATATTACTCTTTATTATGATGCTGCAATATTTGGAACTCTTATAGATGAAGGAACAATGGCAATAGCAAAACAACATGAAGGCGATCCATGGGTAGTTTTCTCAAATTGTATATTAAATGTAGCTCAAAAAACTATAACTTATACAGGACTTTCAACATTTAGCAAATACACGCTAAAAGATGGCGGGCAGCACTTGCCAATAAGTTTAATGTCGTTTAGTGGAAAACAAAATGAGGAAGATATCGACCTAGCATGGAAAACTGCATCTGAGATTAATAATGACTACTTTACACTTGAAAGATCAGTTGACTGCAAAACTTTTGAAAGCATTGGAAAGGTGAATGGTGCCGGCAATAGTAATATGGTATTAAAATACGATTTTAAAGATAAAGAGGCAGCAAAAAATGCAAAGGCAAGCAGACTATACTACAGATTAAAACAAACCGATTTTGACGGAAAATTCACATATTCAGGAATAATCTCAATTTTGCTGAACACTGAATCAGGGTCAGGGATAGAAATTCTTGCGGTAAGCCCAAATCCATTTAAAAACGATGTATTTCTAAGCTTTTCTTCCGTTTCTGATGGGCCGGCAATAATAAAACTTTATGATATGAACGGAAAACTCGTCAAAGTGCAGGAAAATGAAGTAATGGAAGGAATTAACTCATTAACCTTATCCGATAATGCCTCTTTACCAAAAGGTATGTATTTCGTTAATGTTGAAATGAATAATGAAAAAACAAAAATAATGAAGCTTATAAAAAACTAACACACACTCCTAAACTTTTATTGAACAAAAAAGACGGTAATTTGCCGTCTTTTTTATTATCCATAAAATATAACTCTACAAATTCAACACATAGGTAATTTTTAATAATTAATAAATAAATTGTATAATACTGATTTTCTGTATTATAACAAAATACTCCCTTTCGCAACATAACAAAAGTTTAACATATTTTAACATTTTTTTTTTTAATTCATTTAGTTTTAATATTTTTGCTACGATTTGAAGTAATTTTCAATACAATAAATACAAAACTACAATTTAATCGGATTTTTTATTCGATTCTGACCATGGAAACTGTTACGATTAACTTGTAAATCGATGCAGATATAAATTCATTCTTTTTTTGAACTTTTATTTTGACTTTTTTTGCTTCTTTGATTAAATTAGAAAAAAATTTTTATAAAAGTAATTTTTTTGAATTTCGGATTTTTCCGTTTTGCAGAAAAATTGAAATTATAAAGTTTAAATTAGGCAGTTAGTTAAACATATTTTAAATAGCACATTACCATATCTGTTATGGTAATGAGTTGTTTTTTTTGTCAATTTGAAATAAATTTTGTTTTATGAAACATATTATCCTCACCACTAGGTTAATTAAGAAATTCAGAAGGAAATTATTTTTTGTATTTCTTTTTTTACTTAATATTAATGCTTTTAGTCAGAATTGCTCTGTCAATGCAAATATTGAACAGACTATTTGTCCCAATTCGCCATTTGTTTTGGTTGGTTCAAAAACAGGTCTGTTTCAGGGAGGTGCAGGTTATCAAATATGGACTCAGATTGGAGGTCCGGCAGTTACAATTACTAATCCTACTCAATTATCTACAACTGTAACAGGTTTTACTGCAAATACAAGTTATAAGTTCAGGCTTACAACTACATGTCTTGATGGAGCACTTGTTTACGACACTGTGATATACAATGTATTACCACATACAATTTCTAATGCCGGCCCTGACCAGTATTTTTGTCCCGGAATATATACATTGACGGGAAACAGCCCGGGGACCGGTGAGTCAGGTTCCTGGTCGATTGTAGGTTCTGCAAACGGTTTAGTTTTATCAAACAGTACTTCGCCAAACGCAACCATTACCTTGCCCGGTAACTATTCAGGACCAACAACATTAAGATGGACAATTTCTTCAATTAACGGTTGTTCATCTTACGATGATGTAATTATTTATAACCGTGGAGGAGTTACTCCTGTTTCTGCAGGCCCATTTCAGACATTAAGTCAGTGTTATTCAACAACTTCTACAGCAACTTTAGCAGGTAGTTATGCGGGTACTGGCATTGATGGTCAGATTGGAACCTGGTCAGTAATTACCGGTCCGAATACTCCAGGTTTTGGTAATGCTAATTCATATAATACAACGGTTAATAACCTCATACAGGGAACATATATACTAAGATGGACAGTAAGCGGACCTTGCGTAAACGGTTACGATGAAATGCAAATTATTGTTCCTGCTCCTGTTGGTTCTGTTTCATCTGCATCAATAACATCAGGAAATCAGGTTTTTTGTGATACCAGAACTAATGCAGTTTTAAGTGGAACTCCACCTTTGTATGTTAATGAAACATCTCAGTGGGTGCAAACAGGAGGACCTTCCTGTACAATTGTGAATCCTACCAGTGCAACAACTACTGTTACAGGTC
>CAZELC010000161.1:0-6894 GCA_964512865.1 uncultured Bacteroidales bacterium | reverse complement strand
AGTATAATATACTTATCGTTTTCCGTTGGTTTGTTCTTATTTTTAGTTATAACTCAGTTTATAAATTTAAAAGTAGCTGTTTTTCTCTCCGTTTCAGGTGCTTTAATGATTACTCTTAATATTATTACAAGAAGAAAGAAAGGGAAAAGACAAAATATTTTCGCTCAAATTACACTTGTTTGTTTTATTGCATTTTTAGGAGCATTAAATTATTATTTTCTGACTGGATTTATGGATAATAACCTTCTGTATATTTTCCTTTTCAGTGCATTATTTTACACCAATTCAATAATTTATGTGCGCTCAAAAACAGTAGGATTACATTATGATTCAATAGCTCTGGCGTTTTCTATATTCATTGTTTTATTTGCAGTTATTTTAAGCATTATGGGTTTGATTAACAAAACAATGATAATCATTTTCATCCCTACTTTAATAAAAAATCTTGATAACGTTTTACTCTATAATTTAAAAGTTCCGCTACGAAGAATTGGGATTAACGAAACAATTCATTGTATTATTTTTATATTTATGTATTACCTTGTTTATTAATTAAAGGGATTTTATTGTTTCCAATATTTTGTTTTTTTCTGAAAATCAACATATGAGTAATCATTGTTTGATTCTTTCAAATGTTTGTTATAGTCAGGACAATATCTGCAGGTCAAGGGAAATTCATTTTTATTAAGCAGTTCTCTATCTTTCAATATTTGAATACCATTCCATGACATCTGCAGATCTTCAACTTTTAAATCACAGATAGGATTTGAAAGCGGACAAATTTTAAATTCAAAATCTGGAGTTATTAATCCGGAAAAAAAGAAATTTATGCAACCAATAATTGGGTTTCGATTCGAAATTACCTGATTATCTTCTTTTGAAAAATACAAGATCTGTGAATTCCATCTAATTATCACACCATACTTGTCAGCAGTTTTTTGAGCCTCGTTCACCGCCTTATAGCACTTATCAATTTCATTTTTTATAAAGTGTTCTTCCTTTATTAGTGGTGTATTATAAAAAGCACCTTCACTTACAGAAATTGTTGGAATTTTATTTTGATGACAAAATCTAACAAGGTCTGGAAGTCCTTTAATGTTAAAAGTGAAACATGTTGATGCAATGTTAAGGTAAGGCGTTTTGCGGTTAACTTTAACTCTGTTTAATATTTTAATGTTTTTTTTGATTTCATCAAGTTCACCACCTGCCCTTATAAATGAATATATTTTTCTATCTACACTGTCAACAGAAATACTTATTTCCAGACAATTTTTAAGTAATTTTTTGGCCAGCCCTTCATTTAATAATGATCCATTGGTCAAAATTGAATATTTCAATTTTATTTCATTTAGCAAATCAATTAATTTTTCAAATTGAGGATACATTAAAGGTTCACCACCAGTTATTCTTAATATTGCAATATTTTTGGAATTATCTCTCAATAGCTTTTCAAGTTTTCCAAAGTTCATATGTTTATATGCTTGAGAATATGAATTTTTATCTATTGAACTTTTCTGGCACATAATACAGCTATAGTTACAGCTGTAAGTTAGCTGAATCGTAAGAATTGAAGGGGTTTTTCCTGCAAATTTAAGTTTGAAATAATAAGCGAGCAGGTTTTTAATGATATTCAAAATCTTGCTAAGTTTCATGCTTAATAATAAAGCAATTACTATATGTATCCTTGTTTTGTAGAAATTGTAATTGAACATAAACCAAATTCTTTGAACTCAGAACAAAAAAACTACAGTATTAGTATCCTCTCAAAATCTGCCAGTTGCTCATCATTAAAATCCAAATGAGTTACAAATCTTACCAGATGCTTTCCGAAGCTGACGCATAGTATTCCTTTTTCGGCCATTTTTGCGACAAAATCATCCGCAAGGATATTTTCAGGCAATTCAAAAATTACAATATTAGTCTCAATAGGATAAATGCTCTTTACAAAACTTTTTTTAGATAAAACCTGCCCGATTTCTTTTGCTCTGAGGTGGTCTTCTTTTAATCTTTCAATATTATTATCAAGAGCAAATATTCCGGCAGCAGCCAGATATCCGGCCTGACGCCAGCCTCCGCCCATAACCTTTCTAAAACGTCTTGCCTTTTTTATTATGTCATGTGAGCTTAAAAGTAAAGAGCCGACCGGACAACCCAATCCTTTTGAAAGGCATATTGATATAGAATCGAAAACTCTTCCAAAATCTTTAGGGCTTTCTTCAGTTTCAACAATAGCGTTGAATAATCTGGCACCATCTAAATGAAACTTAAGGTTATTCTTATCGCAAGTTTCTTTTATTCTGAGAATTTCCCCGAAATCATAAATACTTCCGCCTCCTTTATTAACAGTATTTTCAATGGCGACTAATCTAGTAACAGGTTGATGAATATCATCAGGATTATTAATAGAGTTTTTAATCTGTTCGGCAGTAAGCCTTCCCATATTTCCGGTTAATGTTCTCACAGAGGAAAATGCATTCATGGCTATTCCGCCTCCTTCATATAAATACACATGTGAAAGGCTGTCACAAATCACTTCACTTCCGGGCAGGCAAATTGAGCGAATCGCAAGTTGGTTAGTCATAGTTCCCGAAACACAAAACAGTGCCTCTTCAACCCCGAACATTTCGGCTGCTTTTTTCTCTAGCTTTTGCACCGTGAGATCATCACCAAAAACATCATCGCCAACCTCTGCATTCATCATCGCTTCAAGCATTTTCGGTGATGGCTTTGTAACTGTATCGCTTCTCAAGTCGATTTTAAATGGATTCATTAAAGAATTAGTTTATATTACCTTAACAATATATTTATTTAAATGCCAAAACTAATACTATTTTGGCAAACCTGCACTCCATTTACTGAATTATTAAGCCATTTACATATTAAGCTATTCATTTTTCATTTTTCATTAATATGACTATCTTTGCACCCGAAATTATAATTTCAGTTTTATTTATGAATATTCTGCTTAACAACAATAATGAGTCGCTTGATTACGAATCAATTTCGATTTCTGAACTTTTAAAAATTAAAAATTTTTCTTTCAGGATGCTTGTTATCAAAGTTAATGATAAGTTGATTAAAAAAGACGAATACGAAACAACGGTTATTAAAGATGGTGATGAGGTGGTTGTTCTTCACCTTATAAGCGGAGGCTGAAAAAATTTCTGAAAATGAAAAACATTATAAAATATATACTCCAAAAACTTTTGGGTTTTGATAATTATCTTTTCATCTTTTCACTGTACATTATTAATACATTGAAATGGAACAGAAAGGAAAAGGACTTTTTGTATTTCATGGGACTTATTAAGAGTAACGGGACCATTTTAGATATTGGCGCCAATATCGGAGTAATGTCCGCACATCTGTGCAGAAAATTTCCCAACTCAGAAATATTTTCATTCGAACCAATTCCTGCAAATATTAAAGCTTTTAAAAGGGTTACAAAACATTATAATTTGGTCAATGTCAAGCTTTTTGAAACAGCAATAGGAAACGTAAACGGAAGTATTGAAATGGTAATGCCTGTTGTGAAATCTGTAAGGTTTCAAGGCCTCAGCCATGTTGTACAAAGCGATAATTCATGTTCCGGTGAAGGTGATAAGTACATAACACCATTGACGACAATAGATAATTTCTTTATAAACAGAGAAAATGCTTTACCTGTTACAGCTATAAAAATTGATGTTGAGAATTATGAATTTTATGTTCTTGACGGAGCAAAAGAAACAATTTCAAAATATCGCCCTGTTATTTACTGCGAACTTTGGGAAAATCAGAACAGAGCCGATTGTTTTAAATTCATGTCAACTCTTAATTATAGTATTATGGTGCTTGATAAAGACAAACTTATTATTTTTGACCCTGAAATTCATAAAACGCAAAATTTCTTTTTTATTCCAAATAATTAACAGGCAGTAAAGCAATGCAGAAAAAATTCATCACAAATTTAATTATTCTGTTGTTTTTAAACCTGCTTATCAAGCCATTTTGGATTTTAGGTATTGACAGAACCGTTCAGAATGTTGTTGGAGCACATGATTATGGATTTTACTTTGCGGTTTTTAATTTTACATTTTTATTTAATATACTTCTTGATTTTGGAATTACAAATTTCAATAATCGCAATATTGCTCAAAACCACCATTTACTAAAAAAGCATTTTTCGAGTATTATTGTGTTAAAACTTCTACTGGCTCTTGTTTACATTATTATTTCGTTTGCAGTTGCTTTTATTATCGGCTATGATTCAGCACAGGTAAAAATGTTAGTCGTCTTGGGCATAAATCAATTTCTGATTTCATTTATCCTTTATTTGAGGTCAAATATTTCAGGATTACATTTTTTCAAAACCGACAGTGTTATATCTGTGCTTGACAGGATGCTGATGATACTCATTTGCGGTGTTCTTTTATGGGGAAATATTACGGAGAGCAAATTCAAGATTGAATGGTTTGTTTATTCTCAAACTGTAGCTTATTTGATTACCGCTATAGTTGCTTTGCTTATTGTTATTAAGAAAGCTAAATTCAGCAGACTTAAATGGAACTGGCCATTTTTTATTTTGATAATCAAAAAAAGCTATCCTTTTGCCATCTTAGTGCTATTAATGGCTTTTTATAACAGAATAGATTCAGTAATGATCGAAAGATTACTTCCGCCAAGGGAAGGTGAAGTGCAGGCGGGATTTTACGCTTCAGCTTTTCGACTTCTTGATGCTACAAATATGATAGCATACCTGTTTTCAGTAATATTATTACCATTGTTTGCTCGCATGATAAAATTTAAACAACCTATTGAGCAGTTGGTAAGGTTGTCATTTACACTTTTGTTTATTCTTGCTATAACAGTAGCAGTCGGATGTTTTTTCTATAATGCGGAATTCATGGCTATGCTTTACCCAAAAAATATCAGTGAGTCCGTTGCAGATTATGCCACAAGACTTAAAGAGATTTCACTTATATTCGGGCTTTTAATGACAGGCTTTATTCCTATTGCAACAACTTATGTTTTTGGAACGCTGCTTACTGCTAATGGAAACCTTAAATATCTGAATATTGTTGCAGCATTCGGTATGATTTTGAATATTTCTTTAAATTTTATCCTCATCCCTAGATTTATGGCTATAGGTTCAGCGTGGGCGTCAGTAATTACTCAGTTGCTGACTGCAACGGTGCAGGTAGTTATTGCTAAAGTCGTTTTCAGATTTAAAACCAATCAAAAATACATTATCAGTCTTATAGTTTTTACAATAGGAGTTGTGCTAATAACATATCTGAGTAAGCACACCGGTTTTGATTGGAAAATCAATTTTGTAATTATGGTTATCCTTTCTGTGATTCTTGCATCGGCAACCAGATTGCTAAATCTTAGAGCTGCAATTAGAATATTAAAAAAAGAATCTGAGTAACCTTTTTCCCGAAATTTCGTTTACAGGACTTTACTGAGTAAAGAAAGTCAGTTACTTTCAAAATCTGGAAATAAATTGAAAATCAAAACAGTTTCAAAATAAAATTATTAAATTTGCGCCTCTTAAAAAACCTTTAATTAATTTTTTATGACAAATAATGAAATAAAAAATGCTGATTTCAACTCTGCAAATTTTCTTCATTTCGTATATAAATGGAGAAAACATCTTTTTATAATAGGAATTGCTGCAGTTGTAATATCATCCGTGGTTTCTTTTCTAATCACACCAAAATTCAAGTCAAATGTGATTTTGTTTCCAACATCCACTAATGCGGTTTCTAAAGCATTGCTTTCAGATTATTTTGGTGCAAAACAGGATATTCTTGAATTTGGAGAAGAAGAACAAGCAGAACAACTACTTCAGATTTTGAACTCAAATGAGATCAGAACCAGAGTAATAAGAAAATTCAATCTTATGAAACATTACGGTATTGATTCAAACTCAAACTATAAAATGACCAGCCTTATTCAGGAATATAATGACAATATCACATTTAAAAGAACTGAATATATGGCTGTTGAAATAAATGTTTTGGATAAAGATCCTCAGATGGCTGCCGATATTGCAAATTATATTTCTGATATGCTTGATACTGTTAAAAATAATATGCAAAAAGAAAGAGCAGTTAAAGCTTTTAAAATTGTTGAAACAGAATATAATCAGAAATTAAAAGAAATTCAGGATATAAATGATTCGCTGACTACACTTAGAAAAATGGGCATTAACGACTACGAAACACAGGCGGAGGCAATTAATACTCAGCTTGCGCTTGATATTTCAAAAAACAATAAAATTGGTATAAAAGCCATGGAAGAAAAACTTGAACTACTAGGAAAATATGGCAGCTCTTATGTTTCTCTTCGCGAAGCAATGGCAAATGGGATGAAGCAGCTTAGTATCTTAAAAGAAAAATATCAGGAGGCAAAAGTCGATGCAGAACAAAACCTACCGGCAAAATTTGTTATAGAAAAAGCATATAAAGCTGAAAAAAAGTCCTATCCCGTAAGGTGGATAATAGTTGTGGTTTCAACAGTATCAGCATTATTTTTAGCTCTAATTGTGCTTTTAGCTCTGGAATCAATTAAAAAAACGAAATAATTATCAGATGATGGAAAAATTTTATACAAATACCTCCCTGATCAAGCTGATTATCAAATGGAAAATCACCTACATCATTATAACAGTTTTGTCAATCTGTTTATCTGTAGTTTTTTCAGGACCATATTTCATCAAACCTTTATTTAAGTCTTATGCTGTAGTGTATCCGGCAAACCTTCTGCCCTATTCATCCGAAACTCCTACTGAACAAATGCTACAGCTGCTTAAATCAGAAGATATAATTTTTAATGTTGCTAAAAAATTTAATCTTGGTCCCCGATACAGCATTGACACTAATGACCAATATTATAAATCGAAAATCGTTG
>CAZELC010000160.1:1915-6895 GCA_964512865.1 uncultured Bacteroidales bacterium | reverse complement strand
AGTTTTATTTTAGCAGATATCCAATCAGTGCGAATTTGAATTTCCACTATCATAGTTAATACCCTGTTTTTTCAATATTCTTTTTACAACAAATGCGAAAAGTGCAAGGTATGCAAAACATATCACAGCTACCCAATAAGAGTTGTGGATACCAAATCCAACTTCGCTGCTTCCACTTTGAAGGAAGTCGGCAAGCTTTCCCTGGATTGGCGGAATAATGGAGCCTCCAAGTATCATCATCACCAAAAAAGCAGAACCCTGAGTAGTGTACTTGCCAATTCCTGCCAAAGACAGTGAGAATATGCACGGCCACATTACGCTGCAGAAAAGACCACCGCTAAGGAATGCATAAATAGCAATATTACCTACTGAAAACAAACCTATCAGCATTGAGGTAATGCCTAAAAAAGCAAATATTAAAAGAGTAAGAGCCGGTTTATCCTGAGTAATATAAAATGCTGCCACAAGAACCAATACACATAGAAAATACCAGTAAAGCGGTTTCATATCGTTTTGAGCGATAGTGTTAAGAAGTATTACAACACCAAAGGCAATCAAAGGAACTATTAGTAAAAGAAGATATTTCAACTTCTTGCCGGGTTTAAAAACGTTTATTGCTCCTGCCCATCGTCCAATCATCAAGCTGCCCCAAAACATTGATACAAAGCTGGCAACTTCAGAAGATGCATAACCGCCAAACTGAGGTTGTTTTAAAAGCTCACCAAGATTGCTTCCGATTGCTACTTCTACACCCACATAAATAAATATTGCCAGCATTCCCAAAACAAGTTGAGGATACTTCATAGCGCCCCATCCTTCACTTTTACGGCGCGAGAAAATTATAACCAAAATCATGGTAATAACTACAACTACTACTGCGCCAAGCAGCCATTTAATTCTCATAAATTCAAGTGCTTCTTTACCAATTGAAAGGTCAGGAATCTCTCTGTAGCTATTTAATACCGGAACAAATGCTCCAACAAGAAATACTGTCATAATAAGTAATGTAATAAGAGCTTTATTTGCCTTTTCTATTCGCTCATCACTTTTTCCTGCCGGGACTTTTTTTGAAAAGAAAAATATCGCAGCCGCAATTAAAAACAAAGCACAAATAAAACCATATAGAATTGTCACCTTATCAAGCCCAAGCGCATTAATCTGGCTGTCATCAGCCTTGGTAACGCCAAATAATGCCAGTGCAAGTATTATCGGACCGATTGATGTTCCAAAAGAATTAATACTTCCTCCAAGATTGATACGATTTGAGCCGGTTGCAGGATCTCCAAGCGATATTGCAAAAGGGTTTGCCGCAGTCTGTTGTAATGAAAAACCTAAAGCAACAACAAATAATCCTCCAAGCATACCGGGGAAAGAATTTGCATTTACTGCAATTATCATCGTAACAGCACCCAGCGCCGAAAAAACAAGACCATTTACAATGCTCTTTTTATAACCCCATTTAGAAACAGAATCCATACCTGTAAGAGTGCTGATAAGAAATAACAAAAGAGCGCCAATATAATATGCAAGGTAAAAAGCAAAATCAATTAGCTGCGACTGAAACTGGTCGAGATGGAAATAGTGTTTGCAAAAAGGAATAAAAACCCCGTTACCAGCTGCAATGAAGCCCCAAAAGAAAAAGACTATTACAAGAGTTCCAAGTGCACCAAAATTGGTAGGTATAGCTGCTTTTTTATTTTCCATAATAGAATTTTATACAGTTTATAATGTATTACAAATTTAGAAATTAATATAAATCCTTATAGTTTTTATTGTTTTTTTCACTTGCCCGCAATTCAGGCATTAATGCTCACCAAATTGAAATTTCACAAACAGCACCGCAATTACAATTATTTTAATAATGAGAAAGCAACTAAAAAAAACAAAAAGTTGCAAATGGGTAATTTCGCATAGAAAATAATATCATGAATTTTATTTTTTAAATAAAATTTGTATTTTTGATATTCACATCTAATCAATATAATAATTTTACAACAATTTTAAATTAATATTTTATGAAAAAAACAGTTTTATCAGGGATATTAGCGATTTGCCTATTGGGTTGCGAGCCAAAAATTGAAAAAGAAAAGGTTTTCGTTCAGAGCGAATATGCACCGCTTAAAAAAGTGGTTCTTGCCCAATCGCAATTTATAGCTCCCAAAATAATTGATCCGGATATTCTAAAAATTCTACCACCAAATATGCAAGATTCAGCAGGAAAGCTGTTTGGTAAGGATTTCAGGGATGTATTCCCTGAATTGCAAAAAGAATGGGAAAACGAAAGAGAAAATCTCAAAAAAGTTCTTGAAAAATATGGCATTGAAGTATTACGCCCCAGATTGCTTACCGATTATGAAAAAAAACTTGGCGGTGATGATGGTGTTTCAAATTTCTTCGCCAGAGATCCTTTTTTCACAATCGGAAATATTATTATTGAAGGCTCTTTGCGTTATAAACACAGGCGAAATGAAATTCTTCCGATAAGGCATATTTTAGAAGAAGTTGCCAACAAGAGTGGAGCTATTTACGTTTCAGTTCCTCGTCCTGATATATCCGAAGGTCAAAACTCAGAAGCCGGTCCATTCCTGGAAGGTGGAGATGTTTTAGTTCTTGACAAAACTGTCTTTGTAGGAATGTCAGGTCAAGCTTCCAATGAAAACGGCTACGAATGGTTAAAGAATTTTCTTAAGCATTATAATTATACAGTAATAAAGGTACCTTTAAAAAATAATGTTTTGCACCTCGATTGTGCACTTAGCATAGTAAGAAAAGGTCTGATTATAGTTTGCGAAGAAGCTTTTTTAGAAGGAATACCTGATAAACTGAAAGACTGGGATAAAATAAAAGTTCCTGCTTCTGATATTGCACATCTTGCTATAAATGGCTTACCTATTGATGAAAATACCTATATCCTTGATCCTGAATTTAAATATATTGGTGATCAACTTGAGTCCCGAGGCATAAAAACTGAATATATTGATTTCAAAATTTCGAGGTTGTTCGGTGGTTCGTTCAGATGCAGCACACAACCATTTTTGAGGGAGTATTAAACTCTTGGTTGTTTACAATTTTAATGAAGTACTGTTTTAAGAATTTCTTTTATTACCATAAAGAATTATTTGATTGAATGCTTTTCAGCACAAACGTATAAATTAATTTAAAAAGAAATATATTTGTTGAAATTGTTGTAAACTATTTTTTAAATATAACTAATTAATTGCTGAAAAATAATGAAACTTGTACTGCTTATCGGATCGGGGAGTTTTATCGGAGGAATATCACGTTATCTGATATCACAATTTATTCATTCAAGATTTCTTTCTGCATTCCCTTTTGGAACAATGGCTGTAAATATAATTGGTTGTTTGCTAATCGGGCTTGTTTATGGAATAAGTGAGAAATCGAATATGACACAGGAATTACGTCTTTTCCTTGCTACAGGTATACTTGGAGGTTTTACGACATTTTCAGCATTTTCAAATGAGACCGTTGGTATGCTGAGAGATGGACAATTTTTATTTGCATCGGTATATGTTTCAGCATCAGTTATTCTTGGCATTGCAGCTACCTTTATAGGCATCGCATTAATTAAACTTTTTTAATATGGAAAATAATCCAAATGCAAAGATTCTTAGAATATTTATTGGAGAATCGGACAATTACAGGCATAAACCATTATTCGAAGCAATAGTTTATGAAGCAAAAAAACGTGGGCTTTCAGGAGCAACAGTTACTAGAGGAATTATGGGTTTTGGACCCAATTCAAAAGTACAGACAACAAAGCTTTTTGAAATATCTTCTGACTTACCTTTAATTATTGAAATTGTTGATATTGATGAAAAAATAAGAGAATTCTCTATTATCGTAGAACAATTTTTCGAAGAATCAAAATCAGGTGGTTTAATTACAATTGAAAATGCAGAAGTAATCAGATATAAAGCCAGCAACCATAATTAAAAAAATTATTTTTCTTTTCACATATTTATTTTTAAGTTTGTTATTGATTTAAAACATAATCTTATGGCAGCAGAATTAACAGTAGGAACCAGAATTGATCACGACAAATACGGCGAAGGCGTTGTTAGTAAAGTTAAACTTACTACTTATGAATTGTTTTTTGCGAGAGGCGGAAAAGTTGAAATTTCCAAATCAGCAAAAGATTATGAAATAATTGAAAGACCTGAGTCAGCTAATTCAACATCATCAGCTGGAAGCGATATTGATATTGACGCAGTTGAAAAAGTACTAACTTATGTTTTGGATAAATACGGTGCTTTACAGGAAGAAGTCCCAATGGGAAGTCGATGGATTGACGGCACTATGATACTAAAACCACTTAATCCGGCGCATCAACCTAAAGAAATTCCAATTGAAGCTTTTTTCCATAAAATAGTAATGCTTCGCGACAGGTTAAGAGTACTTGAGCAAAATATCAACAGCAATGAAAAACTTAACGATGAAGAAAAGCTAAATCTTCAGCAATATATTACAAGAATTTATGGATCGCTTACAACTTTTAACATACTTTTCAGCGAAAAGGAACATCAGTTTGTAGGCACCGGAGGTAAGTGATTTGTTTAGATTTAAGATCTAGGATTTAGGATTTACTGTTTCAAAAAACATCTGTGAAAATCTGTGTTTCAAAGGTATCTGTGTTATCTGTGTGAAAAAAATAATTCACCACAGATTACTCAGATTAGCACAGATTGTATCGCTCCTACTGTGAGCTTATTTATCCGTGAAAATCTGTGTTTAAAAAGTATCTGTGTTATCTGTGTTAAAAAAATAATTCACCACAGATTACTCAGATTAGCACAGATTGTTTTGTTTAACTATGAAATCACTTATCTGTGAAAATCTGTGTTTCAAAAGTATCTGTGTTATCTGTGTTAAAATAATAATTCACCACGGATTACTCAGATTACCACAGATTGTTTTGTTTAACTATGAAATCACTTATCTGTGAAAATCTGTGTTTCA
>CAZELC010000160.1:0-1815 GCA_964512865.1 uncultured Bacteroidales bacterium | reverse complement strand
AAAGTATCTGTGTTATCTGTGTTAAAAAAAATTATTCTCATTTTAACCACCCTTTTGTCCGTTCAACTGCTTTAAGCCAATTTGCGTATAGTTCATTTCTGGTTTCTGAAGCCATTTTCGGATGAAATATTCTGTCAATTTCTCGTTTTTCGGAAAGTGCCGATTTATTCCAAAAACCGACAGCAAGTCCTGCCAGATAAGCAGCGCCCATTGCAGTGGTTTCAATTATTTCCGGTCGTATAACTTGTGCATTTAATATATCAGACTGAAATTGCATTAAAAAATTATTAGCACAAGCTCCTCCATCAACATTAAGTGATTTAAGCTCCAAACCCGAATCTTTTTCCATTGCATTTATAACATCTTTTGTTTGATAGGCAAGCGATTCAAGTACCGCTCTTACAATATGTTTGTCTGTAACGCCCTGTGTCAGCCCGATCAGCAAACCACGCGCATTCATATCCCAATACGGTGCGCCAAGTCCGGCAAATGCAGGAACCATGTAAACTCCATGATTATCTATTGCTTCCTTTGCAATTTTGCAAGTATCTGACGCATTCTCAATTAGTTTTAATCCGTCACGAAGCCATTTTATTGCTGCGCCGGCAATAAAAACACTACCTTCAAGAGCATATTCAATATTACCGTTTAAACCCCACGCAATAGTCGTTAACAAACCTGATGCAGATTCTATAAATTTCTGCCCCGTATTCATCAGCATAAAACATCCTGTTCCATAAGTATTTTTGACCATACCTTCATCAAAACATAATTGCCCGAACAAAGCAGCTTGTTGATCACCGGCATCTCCTGCAATTGGTATTTCTGCTCCGTCAAATATCTTTCGGTCTGTCTTTCCATAAATATGGCTAGAGTCAAAAACCTGCGGAAGCATTTGCTGAGGTATCCCGATAAGATCAAGTAATTCCTGATCCCAACAGAGTTTACTTATATTATAAATAAGAGTTCGTGATGCATTTGAATAATCGGTAATATGAAGCTTTGAGCCACTAAGCTTCCAAATCAGAAATGTATCAACAGTGCCAAAAAGCAAATCACCTGCTCTTGCTTTTTCCCTTGCTCCTTCTACGTTATCAAGTATCCATTTTATTTTAGTTGCAGAAAAGTACGAATCTATCACGAGACCAGTATGTTTTCTGATATAACCTTCCCAACCTTTCAGTTTAAGCTCTGCACAGTAATCGGATGTTCTCTTGTCCTGCCAAATAATCGCATTATATATTGGTTTTCCTGTGTTTTTATCCCACACTATTGTACTTTCCCTCTGATTGGTAATTCCAATGGCAGCAATTTGACAAGGGCTGTAATTTAATTTTTTAATAAGATTACAAGCTACTTCATATTGATTCTGCCATATTTCTTCAGGAAGCTGTTCAACCCATCCCGGTTTTGGAAAAATCATCCTTGTTTCTTTCTGTTCAACTCCAATAATATTAGAATTTTTATCGAATAATATCGCTCGTGAACTTGTTGTTCCCTGATCCAATGCGAGAATATACTTTTCCATAATCAGCCTAAACTTGATTTTATTAATTGCTTATTATTAATGCACTTATTATCTTTCATCAGCATCGCAATTTGTAACTAAAACTACGCAAAGCCTTATCGGATGAAAAATAACAAGATATAATTAAACTTCATTTTTACACACAATGAACTATTATCAGTTATAAAATTAATTTTTTTCAAGGAAGATAATTTGTTTATGTAAAATATTTTAAAAAAATCTTTACTTTTGCATTAACATTAATGGGAAGTTAGCTCAGTTGGTTTAGAGCATCGCCTTGACAGGGC
>CAZELC010000159.1:0-6975 GCA_964512865.1 uncultured Bacteroidales bacterium | reverse complement strand
GGTTTTACTACGGATATTGAGCTCAGGATGAAGTATCACAATGAAATCAGCGAAAAAAAATTAATAATCCTGCTCATTATTATCTTCATTGTTTTTCTTTGGTCGCTGTTTAATACCGCCATTTATCTTATAAGTAATTGTCAGGAAAACCATTCGGCTATTTCTTTGTCGCAATGTATTTGAAGTAAAATCACTTCCGATAATTTCCAGGTTGTATTTCTGTGTTTTGAAAATATCAGAAGCTCTTAATGACACGCTGAATTTACCTTTAAAAAAATCTTTTTTCGCAGCCAGATCACATGAATAATTTTCCTGCATTATGCCTTGTCCTCCTCCACCAAATCCACCCTGAGCAGTAACAACAGGAGAAGAATAATTAAACATTGCCTGAATATCGAAATTTTTTAAAGGAGTAAAAGTTGTTGTAAGTTTCCCTGTCCAGCTAAAACTTTCATCTGCTTCTTCATTTGTGAGAACAGAACCGTTTATCTTTTGTTTAAAAAAGCTGAGATTTGTATTAAACTTAAACCATTTAGCAACTTTCTGAGTATATATAATTTCTACTCCGTAAGAAGTACCACTCTTAAGGTTTTGATAAGTCGAAAAGGTTGTCCCGTCAGAATTAAGAGTTACAATACGTGATATCATATTGTCAGTTTGTCTGTAAAACAATGTCGGGTTAAGTGTCATGTCCTTCCAACCAAGAAGATATTCAAGCTCCAGAGCATTAGTAAACTCTGGACCGAGGTAAGGATTTCCCGCCGATAAATTCATTGGATCCGAGTAATCAATGAAAGGGTTAAGTTGTCGTCCTCTTGGTCTGTTGACTCTTCTGCTGTAACTAAGCTGCAATGAATTGTTATCATTAAAATCATATCTAAGATGTGCTGTAGGAAAAGCGTTGTAATAATTCTTTGAAAAAACCTGATCAGTTGTTTTTTGGTCTGCACTCGTAAAAGCCGCCTCTCCTCTTAATCCAACCTGATATTTAAATTTACCAATAGAATTGGAATAAATAAAGTAAGCAGAATGCAACATTATAGTATATACAAAATTATTACTGGCTAAGCTATCATTTTCCCATGATTTTGTAGAATCAATATAATTCATTAAGTAATAATCGTTATCTGAGATTTTGTAGTTTCCTTTATACCCGGTTTCGATTCTTCCCTTACCGACAGGATCAACAAAATCAATTTGTGCTGTCAGTTGTCTACCTGTTGAATAAGTACTGTCATTTTGCAATATAGGTAAACCATAAGGCGTAAAATCTACATTATACGGATATTGAGTCATCAGTGAATTACCTGTTTCTTTATTATCGGAGAAATAAATATTTGCTGTAAGCTCCTCGTTTTTTTTATCAAAAGTTCTTCTGTAATCTATTGAATACTCTCTCCCATTATTACGATCTATTTCATCAGTATTTCGTTCTGCATAATTTGTGAGATTCTGAATTGAATCCCTGTTATAGTACTTTATAAAGTCATTTTCATCCATATGTCGGTTTGTATACAAAAATGAAAATGATAATGTGTTTTTTGAGTTAATAAAATAATCAAGTCCGGATTTTATATTATGTGAAATCCCTTTTCTCCAAAAAGTCCCATCCTGATCAAGGAAGCTTTTAATACCATTCATGTCAGATTGCCTGTGATATTCAGAGATCCCGGAAATATTAAAAATTCGTGGATCATAGCCAACAGTAAAGCTAAGCTTATTATATCTGATATTAAAATTCGCGGAACCCGAATAATTATCATTCGTTCCAGCTGTCAACGATATCATTCCACTATAGCCCGACTGGTTTTTCTTTTTCAAAATAATGTTTATAATACCGGAAGTTCCGTCAGGATCAAATCTTGCAGACGGGTTTGTAACAATTTCAACTTTTTCAATGATTGATGCCGGCAGTTGGTCTAAACTTGTATAAATCGAAGGACGCCCATCAACAAGAATTGTAACATTCTGAGAGCCACGCAAACCTACATTTCCATCTATATCAACAGAAACTGATGGTATTGTCTGCATAATATCTATTGCGGTTCCTCCAGTTGAGAAAAGGTTCTTATCGACATTAATAGTTTTTTTATCAAGATTTGACTCTATTGCCTTCTTTTCGGAAATAATGTCAACAGCTGAAAGATTTGTTGATGCTACTGATAATTCAATTGTGCCGAGATTTTTTTCAGGTTTGTCAATTGTAAGAAATACGTCCTTTAGTTTCCTAGCTGCATAGCCGATAAAATTCACCCTGACGAAAAGCTGCCCGTAAGGCAGTTTTTCGATACGAAACCTTCCCTTTTTATCTGAGATGGTTCCATTTATCATTGTAGAATCTTTTATTCTAAGGACAACAATATTTGCATATTCTATTGGAGTTCTAGTGCTCTTGTCGATCACAGTTCCATACACGGCGCCATTGCTTTCATCGTTTTTTTGAAACCCATCATTGCCGGTTTTATTTTGGGAAGCCAGCCTGCCAGAAGTAAAAAGCAGTAAAAAACAAATTCCTAAAGTTCTAGTCAGTACAGATTTTTTCATTAAATGATTTTGAAATAATCCCTGATCATATCTGAAAAACATGAAAAGGGATTATCTTACTTTAATTATTTTTTAGGTATGTCATTATTATTGCCATTCATATTGCAGTTTTTGCCACCTTTTGGTGCTTCACCACATCCTTTATTTTTATCGTCCATTTTTTTATGATTGCTCTTTTTGCAACATGAAGCTTTTGAATCAAAAATTATTCTTTGCTCATTATTTAACAAAGCTCTGACTTCCTGATGAAATGCGGATCTCTTCTTAGCCAGTGATGCTTTTAATGCATAGGTTTCGTCAATTGTTTTATTAACCTCACCCATATCAACTTTATCAACCATTGTTATTGTTTTGAGGTGCGCTTCTTTTTCACCAATTTGATTTTTAAGCAAAATAACTTCCTTTTTCAAATTAAGATGAAGTTCTTTTATTTTGCTTTTCTGTTCTTCTGTAAGGTTTGGTATAAATCCTAACGGGCCGTTTTTATCACAATTGTGATCTTTTTTACAGGTTTTAATATTTTCCTGTTTTTCAGCTTTCTGACCATAAGATTTATTTACAATCATTCCTGATAACATAATGCTGATTATAACCAGCATTGATACTACATTAAATTTTCCTTTTCTCATAATAATTTGCTTTACAAAATTAATAAATATGACAATAAATTGGTTTTTAACTTCAATTTAGATTGGTTTTGAAAAAAAGGTTTAAACATAGAAATAATAAAATATCATGAAGAAGATAACAATTACGTCTTTTAACTTACACAAACAAGTGTTTAATCTCTTTTAAGCAGGATCGCATCCATTGTAATATTGTAAATCTAAAATAAATTAAACGTACCAAAATAGTATCTCTAAAACTAATTATATGAGTAAAACATCCAAGAAAATTGAACTAAACTATTCTATAGAAAGTTTATTTATTTGTGAAATTTTTGATTATACTTATGAAAAGAAAAGGCAGAATATTATTAAAAAAATAGCCGAACTTGCCATTCCATACATGAAATGGGGAAAAAACTAAATTAACAGTATATCGCTTTTCAGTTGGACAATTGCAAAATGATTTTATTATATTTATCTCTCATCCATAACTACTGCCATATAGTTTATTAAAAATATATTTGAAAATTTTGGAATGATAATACCTTTATATATCTTTGTTGTCCGAAATTTCAGTACAAATGAGAAACTTTTTTAGTGGTTTTTTTATTCTGGTTGCTTTTTGCTCTTTACTTCTCTTAAATTCATGCAGCACCGATTTTGATATTAATGCCGAACCTAAAGACATTGCGGTGGTTTACGGTTTACTTAATCAGGCTGAAACATCTCAGTATATTAAAATCACGAAAGCATTTCTTGGTGACGAAGACGCGCTTGTAATGGCCCAAAATTCTCAAAACAGCAGCTACGGCGATGATTTATCGGTATCTTTGGAAGAATGGAAGAATGGTGTCAAAAACACAACATATTATTTTTCAAAAACAACAATCACCGACAAGGAATCAGGAGTTTTCTATTTTCCGAATCAGGATGTTTATGAAGCTAATATTCCGCAATTAAAAAACGATTGCATTTATAAACTCTTTATTACAAATAACGTTACAGGAAAACTTATAAGCGCTGAAACAAGTTTAGTTAATGAATCTTTATTTAAGCTGAAAATTCCAATGACCGGCGCTAATATCGGCTTTGTAAATAACGCAGGGGAATATGTTGCCAGTGAAGTGAAATGGATTACAGCTAAAAACGGTAGATTATATGAACCTGTGTTCAGGTTTCACTATTCCGACAGCAATATTAACACACAACTTAGAGATACAACAAAATATGTTGATTGGATACTGGGAAATTCAAAATCCAACAAACTTGATGGAGGCGAGGAACTTTCAATTCCTTATGATGGCGAAAGCTTTTTCAGAATAATCAGCGGAAAAATTCCTGTGGATCCAAATATTGTTAAAAGACATGCAATTAGAATTGAGTTAATTATGTCTATGGGAGGTGATGAGCTAAGCACATATATTGATGTTAACAAACCATCAAGCAGTATCGTTCAGGAAAGACCTGCTTATTCTAATATCAGTAACGGAGTAGGAATTTTTTCTTCAAGATATAAGAAAGTATATAAATTTAATTTGTCGCCTGCCACAAGAATTGCACTTCTGAATAATATTTATACTCAGGCATTGAATTTTGAATAATTATTAATTTATTAAAAAAAAACTGAATTTTTATTGCACAATAAAATATAATTTGTACTTTTGCACTCCATTTATTCAAAAATAACAGAAGATATGTATTTAACACCGGAAGTAAAGAAAGATTTATTCAAAGAATACGGAAAATCAGAATTTGACACAGGTTCAGCCGAAGGGCAAGTAGCATTATTCACATACAGAATCGCTCATCTTACAGAGCATCTTAAGAAAAATGCAAAAGATAACTTTACACGCCGTTCACTTGTTATTCTTGTAGGGAAAAGAAGACGCCTTCTTGAATATCTTAAACAGGTTGATATTGAAAGATACAGGGCAATCGTAAAAAAATTAAAATTAAGAAAGTAACAAAATTATATATAGATTTAGAAAAGGCAATTCAAAATTGCCTTTTTTTGTATGTAAAAGAGGCCAAATAAAAAAATAAAAAATTAAAAAAAAAATCATGTCACAAATCGGAATCACAAAATCATTTCAACTTCCTGACGGAAGAACAATTTCAATTGAAACAGGTAAGCTCGCCAAACAGGCACACGGGTCTGTCGTGGTAAGAATGGGCGACACAATGCTTCTAGCTACTGTATGTTCAAAAAGTGAGGCAGCAGAAAATGTTGATTTCATGCCATTAACAGTTGAATATCAAGAAAAATATGCCTCAACAGGACGTTTCCCTGGTGGTTTCTTTAAAAGAGAAGCCAGACCATCAGAATATGAAATATTAATCTCCAGACTTGTCGACAGAGCATTACGCCCTCTTTTCCCAAGCGATTATCACGCTGAGACACAGGTTCTGATAACTCTAATTTCTGCTGAAAAAGATTGTATGCCTGATGCACTTGCAGGGCTTGCAGCTTCATCAGCATTGGCAGTTTCAGATATACCATTTAACGGACCTATTTCTGAAGTAAGAGTTGCAAGAATAAACGGCAAACTAGTTATCAACCCATTAATTTCTGAATTAGCTAATGTTGATATCGATATTATGGTCGCCGCTACATTAGACAATATTCTAATGGTAGAAGGCGAACTGAAAGAAGCAAGCGAAAACGATATTGTTGAAGCACTTAAATTTGCTCACGAAACTATTAAAGTTCAATGCCGGGCACAACTTGAACTAGCAGATATGGTTGAGACTTCGAAAGTTAAAAGAGTATACTGCCACGAAAAAAACGACGAAGAACTTAATAACACCATGAAAGCAGCAACCTTCAATAAACTTAAGGAAATTGCCAGAATGGGGATCGCTAATAAACAATTAAGAACTGAAACTTTCGAAAAAGTTAAAGAAGAGTTTATTGCTACACTTTCAGAAGAAGATCAGCTTGAAAAAGCTCCTCTTATTAAAAAGTATTTTCACGACATTCATAAGGAAGCAGTTAGACAAACTGTTCTCGAAGACAGAATAAGACTTGATGGTCGTAAACTTGATGAAATCAGACCTATCTGGTGTGAGGTTGATTATTTACCAACTGCTCATGGCTCTGCAATTTTTACCAGAGGAGAAACACAGTCGCTTTCGACAGTAACCTTGGGTACAAAACTAGACGAACAAATAATTGACGGCGCTGTAATTGAAGGAAAGACTAACTTCCTTCTTCACTACAATTTTCCTCCATTTTCAACAGGTGAAGTTAAAGCACAAAGAGGTCTTGGAAGAAGAGAAGTCGGACACGGAAACCTTGCACTTAGAGCATTAAAACCTATAATACCTCAAGGTGAAAAAAACCCTTACACAATAAGAGTTGTTTCTGATATCCTTGAATCAAATGGCTCGTCATCAATGGCAACAGTTTGTGCCGGTACATTAGCACTGATGGACGCAGGTGTTAAAATTACAAAACCGGTTTCCGGAATTGCAATGGGACTCATAAGTGACCCTGAAACAGGCAAATACGCTGTTTTGTCCGATATTCTTGGCGATGAAGATCATTTGGGAGATATGGATTTTAAAGTTACAGGTACTCGCGACGGAATTACTGCATGTCAGATGGACATTAAAGTTGACGGTCTCTCTTATGAAGTACTCGCCGAAGCTCTTAATCAGGCAAAAAGAGGAAGACTTTTCATTCTTGATAAAATAGAATCGTGCATCAGTCAGCCACGTGAAGATTATAAACCATTTGTTCCTAGAATTGTTCAGATTACGATCCCAAAAGAATTTATCGGAGCAGTTATAGGTCCCGGCGGGAAAATAATACAGGAAATTC
>CAZELC010000158.1:0-7027 GCA_964512865.1 uncultured Bacteroidales bacterium | reverse complement strand
GGAATTGTCGGCGCACTTGCATATACATTTTCTGATTCTTTTTGGTTTTCGGCAGTTGAAGGCGAAGTTTATGCAACATCTTCATTTTTTACTGCCTTTGCAGTATGGGCAATGCTTAAATGGGAAGAAGAAGCTGATAAATCCTATTCCTACAGATGGATAATTCTGATAGCATTTATGATGGGACTTTCTATTGGAGTTCATCTACTTAATCTGCTTACTATTCCTGCAATGACTTTTATATTTTACTTCAAAAAATTTAAGCCGTCAAAGAAAGGAATCTTCATAACTACGATAATTTCTATACTATTACTTGCCTCAGTTATGTATGGAATTATCCCTAATATAGTTGATGTCTTTGCCAACACTGAGTTGTTGTTTGTTAATTATTTAAGACTTCCGTTTTATTCAGGCACTGTATTTTTCTTTTTTTATCTGACATTAATTATTTGTATTGGAGTTTTATATTCTTATTATGTTGAAAATAGAAAACTTAGATTTTTTTTAGTTCTTTTATTAATTACAGGGGCATTTCTCGTTATTTTTTCTTATACGACAACTTTAAATTTATTAGTAAGAATTGCTGTTACATTAGCTTGTCTATATGGTTTTTATTTAATCCGCTCAAAAAATGGAATAATTCGATTGGTAACATTAAGCTTTGCTTTTATCCTTATAGGTTATTCTTCATTTTTGGTTTTAATTATCAGGTCAAATGCAAATACACCTATCAATGAAAATACTCCTGATGATGCTATAAACTTATTATCCTACCTTAACAGAGAACAATATGGTGATTGGCCAATTTTTTATGGTCAATACTATAACTCACCTTTAGATAAAGATAAACCATATACCGATGGTCGTCCATTGTATGCAAAAGACCATAAAGCTAAAAGGTATGTGATTACAGACTCAAGAAAAAATACGATTCCAAATTATGACAAACGCTTTTGTACCTTCTTCCCCAGAATGTGGAGTGGTGGAAGAGATTTACATATTCTTGGATATAAATCATGGGGGCAAGTAAAAGGTGTGCCTATAACATACGAGAAAAAAGATGGTACTAAAGAGATTATTTATTCGCCGACATTTGCTGAAAATTTGAGATATTTTTTCCGCTATCAGATTGGGCACATGTATTTCAGATATTTTATGTGGAATTTTGCAGGAAGGCAAAATGATATTCAGGGAAACGGTGGAATTTTAAATGGAAATTGGATTAGTGGCATAAAGCCAATTGATAAGAAATTTGTCGGGCCACAGGACACTCTTCCGGATTATATGAAAAATAACCGTGGTCGTAATACTTTTTATTTCCTGCCGCTTATACTTGGTTTTATTGGTTTCTTTTATCAGCTTAATAAGAACTATCAGGGAGCAGTAATAGTTGGATTGCTATTCTTGTTTACGGGTATAGCAATAGAAGTATATCTAAATATGGCACCATATCAACCACGTGAGAGAGACTACGCATTTGCCGCATCTTTCTACGCTTTTTCAATTTGGATTGGGATAGGTGTTTTAGCATTGTTTAGCTTTCTTAAGAAGAAAATTAAACCACAATTGTCAGCAATTTTCTCAGTTTTATTATGCCTGATGCTTGTCCCTGCTCTTATGGCAAAAGAAGGTTGGGACGACCATGACAGATCAGGGAGGATGACAACCGTTGATATAGCTTCTGACTATTTAAACTCATGTGCACCAAACGCCATACTTTTTACTGTTGGCGACAATGAAACATTTCCTTTGTGGTACGCTCAGGAAGTTGAAGGAATAAGGACAGATGTA
The DNA here is from genome assembly GCA_964512865.1 of uncultured Bacteroidales bacterium. Classification (GTDB taxonomy): domain Bacteria; phylum Bacteroidota; class Bacteroidia; order Bacteroidales; family CAIWKO01; genus CAZELC01. The sequence goes on along the minus strand of CAZELC010000158.1, from coordinate 5,236 downwards.
AGAGTTGTTAATTTAAGCCTTTTAAATGGCGACTGGTATATCAACCAGATGAGAAGGAAGGTTTATAACTCCGACCCAATTCCATTATCAATCCCAAAAGAAAAATATGCAAACAGCGAAAGGGAATATTCTTTTATTTATGAAGATACAACTGTCATTCCCAAAGGAGTTTATACAGATCTTAAACCACTGATGAAGTTTGTCTCAAATGATGAACTTGAATTTAAACTGCGTACTTCAAGAGGACTGGCAAACTACCTTCCTACAGCTTACTTCAAAATTGACGTAGACTCAGCTAAGGTTGTTAACAACGGAACCGTAAGTAAAGAATACTCTGATTCACTGCTAAAAGCTGTAGAGTGGAAGCTGAATTATTATGGCGTTGACAAATCATCGCTCGTTCAGCTTGACTTGTTGGCAACCTTCAACTGGGACAGACCAATTTATTTCGCAGTTACCTCAGGTGAAGATGCTTATATCGGATTATCTGATTTCTTCCAGCAGGAAGGCCTGGCGTATAGATTCGTCCCTCTTAAAATAAAAAGTCATGATTGTAAAACCGGCTTTGTTAATACCAAAATTATGTATCAGAACCTGATGACCAAGTTTAAATGGGGCAATATGAATGATCCATCTGTTTATCTTGACGAAACCAATATCTTTACAATTAACAATATCAGGAATTTATTTTCAAGGTTAGCTACAGCTTTGGTAGCGGAAGGAAAAATGAAAGAAGCTGTCAATGTTTGTGATAAATCAGTACAAACAATAACTGATAAAGCAATACCTTATGATGATAAAATGCTTCCGATTGCAGAAGTATATCTTATGGCAGGTGAAAAAGCAAAAGCCTTCGATATTATGGATAAAATGATTGAAAATGCAAGACAAGAACTGGTCTATTATTCTTCATTTGAAGGCGTTGACGCTGCTTATGTGCAAAGTGAAAAAAATCAATCTTTGGAATTGCTAAAAAAGGTTTCAGAGCTTGCTGATAAATATAATGACAGTAATCGGTATTCAAAAGCCTTTAAAATTTATAAATCATATAAATAAGATGTATTTTGTTAAGACTCCATATCTTGTAAAAAAATTATATTCCCGTAACAGAATATGGGATTTTGAAGATGTTGACAAAATCATTTATCTGACTTTTGATGACGGACCTGTTAAAGAAGTGACGCCTTGGGTTATAGATATTCTTGATAAGTTCAATGCTAAAGCAACCTTTTTCTGCGTAGGTGATAATGTAAGAAAAAATCCTTTACTGCTTGAGAAAATAATATCAAAAGGACATAATATAGGAAACCATACTTTCAATCATCTTAATGGTTGGAAAACAGAAACAAAGGAATATGTTGACAATGTACTCAAATGTAATGAATACTTTAAAACAAATCTTTTCAGGCCACCTTATGGAAAAATAAGACCTACTCAGGTAACAGAGTTGCAAAAGTATTTTAAAATTATTTGCTGGAGCGTTCTTACCGGTGACTTTGATAAAGAAATTTCAAAAGAAAAATGCCTTGATGGCATTTTAAAAAATGCTTGTGAGGGTTCAATAATTTGTTTTCATGACAGCATAAAAGCTAAAGAAAACCTCTTCTATGCGCTTCCTGCCGTATTGACTCATTTTTCATCATTAGGATATAAATTTTTATCAATACCATATAACGTAAAACCACTCATAAATTTAAATCAGGAGGAGAGGAGCATAAAATCAATGAATTTTGAGATTATTGAAAAATAATATTGAAACTTTATTGTAAATTTGCATCGATGAAAAATATCAGGAATTTTTGTATTATAGCACATATTGACCACGGTAAAAGTACTCTTGCCGACCGTTTGCTCGAATATACCGGAACAGTTACCGAACGCGAACTTCAGGAGCAGGTTTTGGATGATATGGAACTTGAAAGGGAACGCGGTATCACAATAAAAAGCCATGCTATTCAAATGGAGTATGAACTCGACGGAGAAAATTATGTGATGAACCTAATTGATACTCCTGGTCATGTCGACTTTTCTTATGAAGTATCCCGCTCAATTGCAGCTTGTGAAGGAGCTTTACTTGTTGTTGATGCCACTCAGGGAATACAGGCTCAGACAATTTCAAACCTCTATCTTGCTCTTGAACATGAACTTGAAATCATCCCTGTCCTTAACAAAATGGATATGGAAACCGCTATGCCTGAAGAAGTAAAAGATCAGATTGTTGACCTAATCGGTTGCAAACGTGAAGAAATTATTGAGGCTAGCGGAAGAACCGGTTTTGGTGTTTATGACATTCTTGAAGCTATCATAAAAAGAGTTCCTTGTCCTAAAGGTGATATAAATGCTCCATTGCAAGCTTTGATTTTCGATTCGGTATTTAACTCTTACAGAGGAATTATAGCTTATTTCAGAATTTTTAACGGTCAGATGACCAAAAATGATTTTGTTAAATTTTTTGCTACAGGAAAAGAATATATTGCTGATGAAATTGGCAAAATGAAACTCACTCTCGTTCCAAAAAATACACTGCAGGCAGGAGAGGTTGGCTATATTATTTCTGGAATAAAAACAGCCAAAGAAGTTAAAGTCGGTGATACTATTACGCAGGTTAACAACCCTTGTGAAAAAGCCATTGAGGGCTTTGAAGATGTTAAACCAATGGTTTTCGCAGGTGTTTATCCCGTTGATGCTGATGATTATGAAGAACTAAGAGCATCTATGGAAAAACTCCAGTTAAATGATGCTTCACTTACTTTTGAACCTGAATCATCAGCTGCGCTTGGCTTTGGTTTCCGTTGCGGGTTTCTGGGACTCCTTCACATGGAAATAATCCAGGAAAGACTTTATCGTGAATTTGATATGGACGTTATCACTACAGTCCCGAATGTTTCGTATAAAGTATTTACAACTAAAGGTGATATGGTGGAAGTTCATAATCCATCGGGATTACCACCAATAACAGCAATCGACCATATTGAAGAACCATATATAATTGCTCAGGTAATTACAAAATCTGAATACGTCGGAAATATTATGAAGCTTTGTATTGATAAACGTGGTGTGCTGAAAAACCAGATTTATCTTACAAGCGACAGAGTTGAAATTACATTTGAAATGCCGCTGAGCGAGATAGTTTTCGACTTTTACGATAAACTCAAAAGTATATCCCGCGGTTATGCTTCTTTTGATTATCATTATACAGGTTTTGCAACGGCAAGTCTTGTAAGGCTCGATATTTTGCTAAACAGCGAACCTGTTGATGCACTCTCAACTCTTATTCATCGCGACAATGCTTACGAGTTCGGTAGAAAGATTTGTGAAAAACTCCGCGAATTAATACCAAGGCAGCAATATGACGTTGCCATACAAGCAGCAATAGGTTCAAAAATTATTGCACGCGAAACTGTTAAAGCCGTACGTAAAGATGTTACCGCTAAATGCTATGGCGGAGATATTACCCGTAAACGTAAGCTCCTCGAGAAACAGAAAAAAGGAAAAAAGCGTATGCGTCAGATAGGAACTGTTGAGGTTCCGCAAACAGCTTTTCTGGCAGTGCTTAAGTTGGATTAATATTAAGACTCAATTGTCGTATCGACCAAGAATTTTCTCAATAGGTTCGTTATTTATAAAGAGTTTAATAGTTTTTTTATAGATTTTCTTTAAGTCGTCCCTGTCTGAAATTGAAACAGCCCTTTCTTCAGTTTTTATTGCTTCGTCTTTCTTCCCTTCTGTGTAAAGAAGTATAGCGTAGGTGTCAAGATTTTCTGCATTTTCTTTAATATTGATAGACTGCTTTATTAAATCCATTGCAATTTTTAATGTGTCACTGTTCCTTGTTTCATTAATAATGGTAAAAGCATAGCTTTGCAATACCCATTCATCATTTCTGTATTTTCCTCTGGCCTTTTCTTTTATTGTTGCTAACCAATTATAACTTGTGAAGAAATTAAAGGATTCCATAATATCTGCTTCATTTAAAAGAAACATTTTAGCTTCTTCTTCTGTTTGTTTAAAGTTTTCAGGATCATATTTTAAAATTTTATAAAGATTCTTAAAAGCAGAATCCTTAACTGTCTCGAACTTTTCTTTTCCAATAATTTCAATTAGCTTCTTTTCTTCAAGCAGATATTTTGCATAAATTACAAAATGCTTTTGATAGATATTATAGTAAAAACTTATCCAATCCTTATGGCTCATAAGTTCTTCTCTATTAAAACTCAACAAGTAATCAGCAAATTCTTTATCATAATTAAATCCCAAGAGGCTCGTAGTTTTATAAAAATCCATCATAAAATCCCAACTTCTTTCACCATCATTATATTTCTTTAGATCATTTGAGAATTTCCAATTGCTTTTTTGGGCTGTTTTTGCATTATCAATTAGCTCAGTAGGGGAGCAGAAATTACAATAATTTAATACATTCCCATTTGTGTCAATAAAAAGAAGAGAAGGATATTTCCCAATGAAGTATTTTTCTGCAAGATATTTCCCCTCCTTACTTTTTTCAGCGTCAAAGGAAATATTGACAAATTCCGTATTAAAAAAATCTGCAACTGTATCATTAGTAAAAACTTCCTTTGCGAGTTTTTTACAAGGAACACACCAGCTTGTGTACAAATCCAAAAAGATCAATTTCTGCTCTTTTTTCGCCTTATTAATAGCATCTGCAAATTTCGGAATTTCAAAAACTACTGAGCGGTTTTGCGAGAAACACAATAAATTATATTGCATTACGAGAAAAATTAACATGAAGTTTTTCCACATAAAAAGATATTTCTCGAAAATTATGAAATGTTTTTTATAAAACAAAATTTGGCTAAGCAATTATGAGTTAAGAGAAAACAATATTTTTTGTTTCGATTGTAACTTTTATTAAGTAACTTCGTCTTATTTCCAAATTTGCTGCAAAATTTAAATGAACATCAAAGAATTCAATACCTGTGTTGATAACCATGCTGACGGTGTTTACCGATTCATCCTGAAAAGCATAAGGGACGAAGAAAAAGCTAAAGACATTGTTCAGGATTCGTTTGAAAAAATGTGGGTAAAAGTAAGGGAAATAACAGCCGATAAGGCAAAAACCTATCTCTATACCACAGCTTATCACACAATGGTTGACTTGATTAGAAAAGAATCAAAAAAAGCGTTTTTTGAAAATGAACATCTTAATTTGTTTACTACTGAAAATTTGTACAGCGATCTTAAAGAAATACTTGACCAGGCAGTAGCTAAACTCCCC
>CAZELC010000157.1:0-7029 GCA_964512865.1 uncultured Bacteroidales bacterium | reverse complement strand
CTGAAAAGAGTAAAGTTGATTATTTTTTTATTGGTGGAAGCCTTTTTACCAATAACCATCTTGATCTTTGCATTAAACAGATAAAAGAAAACTCTGACATTCCGGTTATATTATTTCCGGGAAATACAATGCAGGTAAATGGAAATGCTGATGCTATTCTTTTTCTTTCTCTGATTTCAGGAAGAAACCCCGAAATGCTTATAGGCAAGCATGTTATTGCCGCGTCATATATAAAAGAAACTTCACTGGAAGTGATTCCTACAGGATATATGCTTATTGACAGTGGCAGACCAACGGCTGCACTTTATATGAGTAACTCAACACCGATTCCTTACGATAAAGAGGAAATAGCTGTTTGTACTGCTATGGCTGGTGAAATGCTCGGCCTTAAATTAATTTACCTCGATGCAGGGAGCGGAGCACAAAATACAGTTTCAGAAAGTATGATCTCCAGAGTTAAAGAAAGTATCTCTGTTCCTCTTATTGTCGGTGGAGGAATAAGAAATCCTGAGAGAGCAATAGATGTTTTTAAAGCCGGTGCCGATATGATAGTTATTGGTAATGCTATAGAAAAAAATCCCGCTCTTATTGAATTCGTTTCAAAGGCGTTAAGGCAGTAAATTCCTGTTTACTTATTGAGTTAGTTTAGTTAAATGAAAATGAGATATTTGTTTTTAGGTGCAACGATATTAATGAGTATTAATAATATAATTGCACAAAATAATAAACTCGAATTTGGGATTGAAGGGTCTCCAACATATACATACGTAAATGAAAGTCCATATTGGCTTAAGCCAGGATCTGGTTTTTCTTCTGGTGCAACTTTTCAATATAGTTTTAATCGCTTTTTATCTATTAAAATGGGGACTTCATTTAATCAAAATAATTATAAGCTTAACAGCGAGATTGATATTCCTGGATGGCCTCCACAATATACAGTAAAAATTACAAAATACAGATTAAATTATCTTACTATTCCCTTGTTGCTTAAAGCTGGCATCCCACTTAAAAAAATAACTTTTTATGTTAATTGTGGTCCGTATTTAGGGTATTTGATTTCAGAAAAGTCTACTATTACGGTAGGTTCCGGTTCACCTTATACAGAAAACCAGATAAATAAGTTCATAAGAGTTGATTTGGGAATTGTCTATGGGTTGGGTATTTCTATTAATATTAGAAAAAAATATTCGTTATCTGTTGAAGCAAGATACAACTGGGGACTCACTTATGCATTAATGCATAAAAACCGTTCAATTGGACTTTTATTTGGGTTAAGTTATAAAATTTAGCAATTTATTATGATTTTATTTGATGTTTTTAATGATAGGGGTGTTTAAACTTAAAGTCAAATCATCTTTTATCCTAAGTTGCAAACTAAAAAAGCTATTTTCTATATTGGATTTGTAATCAGTACACTTACAATGATGACCTGCTGCACTTTTCTAATTAATTTCTCCGATGCCTTGCTTGTTCCGAGATGATATGGTGAGCTTTTATTACTGAGTCTGTTGAAGTATAATATGTTAAAAAAGGGTTACACTTTTACAATTCTTCAGGGCTTCTGCTGGTATGAAAAACGGCAGTAATAATAATTTTATCAGGTTCTTCGATAAAATACACGACAATAAATGGGAATACGTCAACAGTAATGTATCTAAAATCTTCGAACTTTAACCCAAAGGCGTATGGGTTTTTGGTAATTGTTTTAACAGCCTTGCTAACTTTAGAGTAAAAACGGGTTCCAAGTCCTGTTTTGTGTTCGTTGTACCAGTCGATACTACTGTTAAGTTCTCTAATAGCTTTTTCAGAAATAACGACTTTGTACTTCATAAACGATTTTCAATTTCATTGCTAACTGTGTCCCAGTCAGAGCAGGAAGAAGGATTTTTTTTATATTCTTTCTGCCGTTTAACAAGTTCATTTTTTTGTTTAGATGAGAACTCAAAATCAGTTTCTTTAAGTTTTACTTTAACAAAGTCTATAGTTTTAAGAAAAGCAATAAACGCCTTGGCTTTGCTGTCAGGTATGTCAATACTTAGTTGCATGGTTGATTTTTTTAATTTTAAGTTACTCGTTGGTTTATTAGACATAAATATAATATGATTTTTTCATAACATCAACTGTCTGATTTTACCTTTAGTAATAAAAGCATCAATAAGTATTTTACAACGCTTTTATCTTTATCACTCATTTTTTCAATAACATAAAACCGGTTAAGCAGTTCTTTTGCTTTAACCAGTTATAAAACAAATCCTTAAAATATTTAGTTAATACAAAAGTAACTAAAAAGATTGATAAAAGGCAATGTATTAGGTCTGATTTTTTACAACTTTTAAAAGATAAAATTGCTCACAAATTAATTTGCACTACCACACCAAATTATTTTTTTATAAACTTTGAGGCAATAAATTAAAACCTTATATCCTTGATATTAAGCTGAAGCGTAGTGTTTCCATTCCATTCGTTTTCTTCAATATGATAGCATATACTGAAAGGAATCCCACTTTTGATTTTATCATAATGTATTCCCTGCTGGAATGCAATTGCCGGAATAGGATAAGAAGATATTTCGGGGTGGATGATTGAAAGCTTGAGATGATTTTTGCCGACAACTCTTGCCTGCCCATCGTCAACAACGGAATCTGTCTGAAAAACCGGCGACATATTTCCCGGACCGAAAGGCGCGAATTGTTTTAGTAATCTGTAAAACTTGGAATTAATCTCATTAAGTTTAAGAATAGCATCGATTTCAATTTCAGGAGTAAGCATATTTTCTTCTATGCTTTCAGAAACAATGTTTTCAAATCTCTTTCTGAATGCTTCGAAATTTTCTTCCTTTAATGAAAGACCAGCTGCAAATTTATGACCGCCAAAATGCTCAAGCAGATCGCTGCAAGCATCTATAGCGTTGTAAATATCAAAATCCTTAACCGACCTTGCTGAACCGCAAATAAGTCCATCTGAATATGTGAATACTATTGTCGGGCGGTAAAATGTCTCAATTAATCTTGAAGCAACGATGCCGATTACACCTTTGTGCCAACCTTGCTTGTATATAACGGTTGACTTACTATTTTTAAGGAATTCATCGTTATTGATAAGATCAATGGCTTCAATAGTTGTCAGAGAATCAAGATTCCTTCTCTCGCTGTTATAGCTGTCAATATCTTCTCCGATATGTGCAGCATCAACCATATTTTCACTTATGAGAATTTCGACTGAATTTCTTCCGCTTTCCATACGACCGGCAGCGTTTATTCTAGGTCCAACAAGAAATACCAGATCGTTTATGTTCAACTCTCTGGAAAAAATCAGATTATCAAGACCTTGTATTTCTTTTCTTTTAATGCCGCTGTATTGTAAAATAGCTTCAATACCGGGTCTGGGGCTTGAATTTATTTTTTTCAGCCCGTAATATGCCAGAGTTCTGTTCTCACCTGTTATATCAACAATATCTGATGCGATACTTATTGCAACGAGATCAAGATATTTTATAAGTTCTTCAAACGGCATATTATGTTTCTGAGAATAAGCCTGAACGAGTTTAAATCCAACACCGCATCCTGACAATTCTTCATAAGGATAAGTACAGTCTTCCCTTTTTGGATCAAGAACTGCGTGTGCTTTTGGAAGCTCATTTCCAGGTCTGTGATGGTCACAGATTATAAAATCTATACCTTTTGAATTAGCATAATCGATTTTTTCTACGGCTTTAATGCCGCAATCAAGAGAGATAACAAGCGAGAATCCGTTTAAAGCTGCAAAATCAATACTTTGCATAGAAATGCCATATCCTTCAAGATATCTGTCAGGTATGTAGAAATCAATATTATCCGAAAATTTTTTAAAATATGTATATACCAAAGCAACAGCCGATGTTCCGTCAACATCATAATCGCCGTAAACCAGAATTTTTTCTTTTATATCAATAGCTGACTTGATCCTGTCAACGGCTTTATCCATATCTTTCATCAGGAATGGATCATGCAAATCGCTTATTTGGGGACGAAAAAAAGATTTGGCTTCATCAAAACGGCAAATATTGCGCTGTACGAGTAAGTTTGAAATATTATTACTGACTCCAAGTTCTTTTGCCAATGCATCAACCTTTTCCTTATCACCTTGAGCCTTAAGAGACCAGCGCTTTTCCATCTATCAGTTTTTACGGATATAAATTTATAAATAAATACTAAAAAGAAAAAGAAATAAATAATAATTTATCAATTACTTTTCAGTTATAGTGAAATGAATAAACCAATTGCTTCTACAACAATAATATATCAGACAGCCTCTATGTTCCCGACAAGCTTAAAACCTATTCCATGCACATTAATTAATTCGACTGAGTCGTCATCTTTAAGGCATTTTCTTAATTTTGTAATATAAACATCCATGCTTCTTGCATTGAAATAGCTGTCGTCTCTCCAAATCTCTTTTAATGCCAATGTCCTGTCGAGAACTTTATTCCCGTTTTCACAAAGAAGTTTTAACAGGTCAGCTTCCTTTGATGTAACCTTTTGCTCTTTGTCTTTTATTGTAAGAGATTGTCTGTCGTAGTCAAAAATATAGCTGCCGACTTTGTAAATATTTTTTACTGATTGCGGTTTGTCGGGAACACTTATTCGTCTAATTATAGCATTAATTCTGGCAATAAGTTCCTCCATGCTGAAAGGTTTTGTAATATAATCATCAGCACCTATCTGAAAACCTTTAATAATATCTTCCTGCATAGATTTGGCAGTCAGAAAGAGAATCGGAATTTTTTTATCTACCTTTCTGATTTCTTTTGCCAGCGTAAACCCGTCTTTTATTGGCATCATAATATCAAAAATGCAGAAATCGTAGTTTTCGGCAACAAATGCTTCATGAGCTTCCTCGCCGTTAACACAGAGTTTGGTCGTAAATCCCTTGGCTTCAAGATAGGTTTTAAGGATATCTCCAAGGTTTTTATCATCCTCGGCCAGTAAAATCTTGATGTTCTTTTTATTCATATAATATTATTATGATTCAAAAGGTAAAAATATTTTCATTTTAGTTCCCTTTTTTAATTCACTTTCAACTGAAACTGTTCCCTTGTGTTGTGAAACAATGGTTTTAACGTAATGTAACCCAAGACCGAATCCTTTAACGTTGTGAAGGTTTCCGGTTGGAACCCGATATAGTTTTTCAAAAATTCTTTTCTGATTGGCCTTGCTGATACCTATGCCATTATCTTCCACAAAGATATAAATTCCCTTGTCATCATTTATAGTTTTAATTTTTATTAATGGATTTTTTGGAGTGTATTTGTTGGCATTATCGAGAATATTATATAATACGTTGGTAATATGAGTCTTATCAGCTTTAATTGTTGAGTCGGAAGCTAAAAACTCAGTAGTTATTTGCCCGCCTTTAGAACCTATCTGAAGCTCGAATCTTTTTATTACATCTCTTATTACTGATTCTAATTCGAAAACTTCATAGTGAAGCTTAAGGTCGCCTTTATCAAGAATTGCGGTTTGAAGTATTTTCTCAGCCATTGCTCCCAATCGTTTATTTTCGTCATTTATAACGTTAATATAATTTTTCTGGAGAGCTTCTGTTTTAAAAATATCATTATCGCGCAAAGCTTCACAAGCTATTGAAATTGTTGATACTGGTGTTTTAAATTCATGCGTCATATTATTAATGAAGTCATTTTTCATTTCTGATAATCTTTTTTGCCTGAAAATGGTGAAGATTGTATAAGTGAATGAAAAAACGATTACCAATATAAGTATTGATGAAACTATAAGAATCTTCCATAGTTGGGCAAGTATGAACTTTTGCTTTTCTGGGAAGTAGATCATCAGGTATTCAGGCGTCATAAATAAATCTCTGGGGAAAAGGTTGAATGCAAAACCTTTCTCCAGCAAATATCGATGGTATTGACCGGTTTTTTCACTTATCATAATATTTCTGATCGGACTGTAAACACCATATTCATAAATAGTATTAATCCCGCTTCTTTTAAGTTCGGATTCAATTAGAGAATCAAGCAAAGTGAAGTCAATTCTGTTTTCTATATCATCATATTGTTTGAAATTGAAAAGGTCTTCGAAAACCTCATTTACAAGAACTGTTTGATCAAGATATTTGCTTATGCGATTGTCGTATTTATTTATTTTTTTTCTCATTGTTGTATCTTGTGAGAAAAGATAGTTAGGCGTTTCTGAAAATATTTCGTTGTTCTCATCAAAGTCGATTTTTTTCTGTATGGTAACAATGCTGGTGTCATATCTTTTTATAATCTCGCCTGTATGTTCCTGTAATACAACAACATTTATCTTTTCGCTGGTAAGATTGAAAATATTTTCAGGTGGTCTGTAATTAGTGTCTTTTTTGTGGTTTTCAATTTCCCTGCTGAAAACACTGTTTAGTGAATCAATTGTTTTAATAAGCCGTGAGCTTTGTTTATTTTTATAGATTTTACTTCTTAATCTTTTTGCCACTTCAAGTTTTTCAAGTTTGAAAATCACATTACTCATAGCGTCTTTAACAGTACGGTCGAAATTTGCTTCTTTAACACTTACTGCATTTTTTATCCAGTATATCTCAATAGAAGCAAGCATTGCTAATGCAAATGTCATTAAGAAAATGATGAAAATAATTACTTTTTTGTTCATTACTATCAGTTAATATTTGCAAATAATAAAGTATGCAGCACTTAACATTTGTTAACACTTCTTAAGCTTTGTTAACAGCAAAACGGTCGATCTTTTACTATCTTTATAATGTCTTGATTTTACAACTAAATGTTAAGATGTCATAAAACTGCATAAAAATTTAGATTTTGGTTATTAGTTTAAAAAGAGTGATAAAAGTCACTCTTTTTTTATTTCAAAATTAATAAATTATATAATTTTATTACGGATAATTTTAAAAATCAATTAATGGATATAAAAGTAAATATTGATAATGTGCTGGAATTCGTTCCTATTGAGACAATAAGAGGTTTTCAGAATGAGATTTATTTGCATCAGAAAGCTATTGAAAACAAAAGTGGCGAGG
>CAZELC010000156.1:0-7037 GCA_964512865.1 uncultured Bacteroidales bacterium | reverse complement strand
ATAATATCAGGAAAATTACAATGTAAATATACAAACGGTTGTAGTCTAAAAAAAATCTATCTTATTAACGTTACATTTCCTTTTTTTCTGAAATGTTGTTTATTATAACATCCAACATCAATAATATAAACGTAAACGCCGGGATTACACATTTTACCTTTATATTTTCCGTCCCATCCAATGGAGGTAGAGTTACTCTCAAATAATTTCTCGCCCCATCTGTCATATATTTCAAAAAATACCGATTCCGCAAACGCAGTCCTTACATATAATATATCATTCTGGTTATCACCATTAGGTGTAAAAGCATTTGGAATAAACACATAAGGCTCTTTGCATATTACATCAATTACATAAATTGTAATGGTGTCCTGATATTCACAACCAGCACCATCGCTTATTGATATAATATATGTGGTTGTTGTAAGCGGACTGGCAACAGGATCAGGGCTCGCTGCGTTATCAAGGCTATTTGAAGGTGTCCATGTATATGTGCACCCAGGAATATGCGTTGAATGTAATCCGGTGGATTGACCTTCGTAAATGGTGTCTTTATCAGACCATACATTAACATCATTGAAGATAGAATCTATAATTATTGTTGATGAATCTTTAAGCTGACAGTTCCGTGCATCATTAACAGTAACTGAGTAAACTCCCGGGCAAAGATCTGTCAATGGATTTCCTGTCTGCCCGTTACTCCATAAGTAATTATATGGAGGATTACTTCCGGTCGCATTCACTGTAATTTGTCCTACGCATGAAGTGGGACAATGCATATTTACTGCACTAAGATTTGCAAAAAGAGGAGTTGGGTTATTAAGTACAATATTTACCGTGAGTATGCAGTTTTGAGAATCGTGTATTGTAACTGAATATGGGTCGGCGCAAAGGTTATAGATAGTGTCATTGGTGCTTCCAGTATTCCAAAGATAAGTGTATGGTGCTGTGCCGTTAAACGGATGAACTGATGCAACTCCGTTGCAGAAATCGTGACAAGAAGGGTCAATTGCCAACGTATCACTGCCAAGAACAATCATTGTTATTTTAACGCTGTCAATATCCTGACAATAAGGGTTTTTAACCAATATATAAAATGTAGTATTTGTTGTGATATTTATATGAAGGGTACTATCAGAAGTAGAGCTGTTAAGCGTATCAGTAAAATACGGATTGGAAGACCACTGAAAGAAATTTACACCACCCGAAGAGTTTGCCGTTAAGTTCAGAATTCCGCTGCAGGTGGTTGTATCCGGACATGAATATGCATGCAAATCATAAACAACTACTGTTTGATATATAGTATCGGTGCAATTTCCGTTTGAAACCAAACAAGTGTAATCTGTTGTAACAGTGGGAGAGGCAATGGGGTTGGAGACATGCGGGTTACTTAACCCTGTAACAGGATCCCAAATGTATGAAACGCTTGTGTCGGGTATAGGAATTATTCCGATCTGAATAAAATCTCCTAAACAAATATATTTAGTTGGCAGATGTTCACTTGAATTTGAAAGCACAACCACTTGTTTGCTGATAGTGTCGGTACCATTACAGGTTCCGGTATCGGCAACGGCAAGAGTAACTGTATATACTCCCGATTGATTGTAGAAATGAACAGGATTTTGGTCTGTCGATATATGCCCATCACCAAAATTCCAATAATAATTCATTCCTGCTCCACCGGTATGAGATGTATTAATAAAGTGAACAGAATCAGGAATGCAGGTAATCGGTGGTGTTTGAAAATCTGCAATTGTAAGCGGCAGCATGAAATCAAATTTAAATGTTCCGTTATTGCAGTTAATGCTATTATTTGTGTTCGACCACGCACCTGGAGTTGTTGGAAAATCGCTGTGTCCGCCACAACCGGCACATACCGACTGATATATTTTCCCTTTTCTGTCGAAGCGACTCGTGCCACCATCAACATGTTCAAGGCTTACAGGGCCGCCAAAATAAGTACCATAAACAAGAGCTGATGCATCATCATTAATTACAAGCAAATAAAAATCACTGTTATCTGTAGTGCTTTGGTATGCATTTGACGTTATTGGTAAACCTGCAGTACCTCCAAAACTGTTAACATTTCCTCCCCATCCAGATAAATAAATTTTATCACAAAGATCTACCAAAAAGGCTGTCGGTGAAATATCAGGACCACCATTTCCGGTACCAAATGCAGTGGACCACACAATAGAATTCAAGTCAGGTGATAATTTACTTATAAATTGTCCGCCACCCGGATGATTCCATAATGCGTTATTAATTAATTCGGTACCTGTTGCATCTGTTTGACCGAAAACATAAATTTTACCTTCTTTACTTCTGTCCATCAGATAAGTTTGATCGTAAAATGCCGAACCGTAATAGGTTGATTTTAAAATGCTGCTGCCGTTTGCAGCTATTTTGGTTATGAAACCGTCAACAGTGCCACCGAGATATGTTTGATGTAAAACACCTGCAGTTGTTGGAAAGTTTGTTGAGCTTGTGCCTCCGCAAACGTAAAGATTACTAAGATTGTCAAGTACCACCCCATAAACAGCATCAAGATTACTGCCACCAAGATAAGATGACCAGATCATGGTCTGAAGGCTGTTATCCATTACAAATACACAACCATCCTGATTCCCACCTCCATAGTTAGGTTGAAAAATATTTGAAGTTACAGGAAAATTTGTGGAAGATGTCGCAGAAACTACGTAAACATTATTATTTTCGTCTGTGAGTATTTCACCTCTTGCTCCATCCGCATAGTTTTTAGCGAGAGGAACATAAAAGTTAAGTCCGTCATTTCCTGTGCCTCCTACATAAGTAGAAGAAAGAAGCTGAGTTCCGTCAGAGCTCAATTTAGCAACGTAAATATCTACACCTAAAGCAAAAGTTATTACATTATCATAAGTTATGTTATTTCCACCGTTAAATGTTGAATCGTATGCTCCTGCTGTAATGGGGAAATTATTTGAACCTGTAGTACCAAAAAGAAGAAGATTTCCTGTACCGTCAACAATGGTGCTATGTGGAAGATCGTTGGCACTTCCGCCAAGATAAGTTGCAAACAACCTGTTATGTCCTGATGAGTCATATTTAATAATGGCAACATCGCATCCGCCATAATAAGTTCCTTCTCCGCCACCAAAATTTACCTGATATGCACCGGCTGAAACAGGGTAACCATTACTCACATTGTTAAAACAAATACCTCCAGAATAAGTATTTCCGACATCATCGTATGTAGCCGTAAATCCCCAGTTATCAGCAAGCGAACCGGTAAAAGTAGAAAAGATAATTACAGGGTCAATTACAAGTTCATAATTTTTATCATATCCATCCGGAAAATGAAATGTGACAATATTTTTTACTAGTTTAAACTCACACCTTACAATTTTTTCTTTGCCTTCTATTATCTGAAAAGCTTTAGGAGCAAGTTCGGTTATTTTGTTAACACTTGTTTTTACTATCAGGTTCCTATTTTGAACGTAAACACCATCTGTTCCTTCATATTCAATAACAATATCTTTAGGATCAGCATTTTTATGAACAATAAACTGGTATTCATAAAGGTGTTCTTTTTCGAACAGCTCAAGGTCAATATTTTTGTAAAGATTTGTATATTTGACTGTTGAATAGTTTAGCACTCTTGATGCCCATTTGCTCCTGTCACTGCCAAGCATATAATTGGAATAATCTTTTCCTGCACCTGAGGCAGAAATAATAACATCTTTATTGGAATTTAAGAAGTTTGTAGAATAAGTATGATAATTAATAATAAAATCTGATGAATCGGGCTTTAAAATGCTGTTTTTAGCCCTTAATTTAAATGAAAGAAGTTTGTTAAGTTTTGTTTGGTCACGAAAAGTATATCGAAGACAGTTCTTCTGACATTGAAGATAACCATCATTGAAATCAGCTTTATAAAAGATGCTCTTTTCCCACTGACCTTTATTTTCATAAAACCTAAGTTCTTTTGCGCCAATAGTGTCCTTTTCGTGAGCATTGGCAACTAATGAAATTAAAAAGAAAATTAAAAAGGTAAAAGTATAGCGCATTCGCTTTATAATTAACCTAACAAATATAAGGAGAAAATGGTTAAAATCAAACGAATTAAATAAATATTAGAGTTGTGTCAATCTTCATTATTCATAAATCCCTGCTTTTTTAAAACATCAAGAAATTGTTTTGAAAAATAGACATTGTCTTTCTTGGCGTATCTTTTCTGAGTGAATATTTGAGCAAGAGTTTTAAGCTGGTTTTCTTCGAGAAGCTTTGCAGTTAAAGGAAGAGATTCTTTTTCTCTGTAAATTCTATCAATATCTTCTCTTGAGTAATCTTTATATTTTTCATTATGGACAATTCCTTCATAAGGAAGCCTGTCGGTAAGCTCCGGTGTCTCATCAGGATAACCTACGGTAAAGCAAGTAATAGGTACAACTCCTTTTGGAAGTTCAAGAAAATCTACGAATTTATCTGCCATATAAGTTGTTGTCCCAAGATAACATATTCCTAAACCGAATGATTCAGCAGCCAGAGCTACATTTTGGGCAGCAAGCAATGCGTCAATAGCAGCTGTAGTGAAAGAAAGAAAATTATCATAACCTGGAACAGCATCACGGTATTCGCACCATTTGTTAAAGCGGTTAAAGTCGGCACAGAATGTTAAAACCACTGGTGCCTGAAGTACCATATTTTGTTTGAAATGGTATTCCCAGAGCTTCCTTTTATTCTCTTCATTCTTGGTAACAATTATGCTATAAACCTGCATATTTCCTGTCGTGGATGCCCTAAACCCGGCTTCGAGAATTTTGTTAAGTATTTCGTCGCTGATATCTTTGTTTTGGTATTTTCTAATCGACCTGTGCTGAAGAATATTTGAAATTGCATCCATAAGTTTAATGTTTATAGTTTTTATTGTTGAAATGGTGGATGCAAAATTATACTAAATTTCGATATATTTTATGGTTTTATGCCGCCTAAAATTAAAGAGAATTATAAGCAAAAATCTTTCATCGGTTTTTTATTTCCTAACCATTATTATTATTATTATTATTATTCTGACTTTGTTTGAATAACGCAAAAAGAATTTATAATAATTGTAGTGAAATTAAAGCGATGTTTTTACTTTCTTTTGGCTTTCTTTGAGATTTATCGCAACGATTACCTTACTAAATTCACTATGCCCTTAAATACATGTTGTATTCCATTATCCTCAAAAATCGTAATAAGATAAACATAAGTTCCTTGCGCATAAGGTTCTCCTTTACCGGTCATTCCGTCCCAGCCTTTTTCAACATCATTCGATTCAAAAATTTGTTTGCCCCATCTGTCAAAAACAAGAAATATATAACCATCATCCCTGTAACCTGTGCCTTTCGGAATGAATATTTCGTTCGTACCATCACCATTAGGAGTGAAAGCATTTGGAATATAAAAAGTAAATTCCTGAAAGATATTTATGTAACGATATGCGGTATCAGTACATCCATTTGAATTATATGCTATCAAAGTAACAAGATAAACTCCCGAATCGGTATACAAATGACTTGGATTAACAAGGTCAGATATATTATGATTTACTGAATTTGGGTCGCCAAAATCCCAGAAATATGAATCAGCATGCTCCGACTGATTATAGAAATTGATTAATGGATTATCTGTGCTGCCAACTTCAGGGTGATTTACAAATGCGGCAATAGGTTTATGAGAAACACTAATTGTATCATATGCGATCATATTGCATCCGTTAACCGAAATTGCAGTAAGAGTTACGATATACTGACCATGTTCCTCATAAAGATGTGAGCAATATGGAGCACTGCTGTGATTACAACATGATAATGGATCGCCAAAATCATACAATACGGTACTTATAATCGCAGGTGTTGCAACAGTATCAAAGCTGAAATTCACCAGTAGTGGCATACAACCTCTGTCAGGAAATGCATTAAAACCGATAAATAAATCATTATAGATGCTAATTGTTATACTGTTAGAGCCAGAACATCCACCGACATCTGTCGCAATAACTGTATAAGTAGTTGTCGCAGTTGGAGAAGCCGTAACTGAAGCGCCAATAGTAGGAGACAATGTTGATGCAGGACTCCACAAATATTGAGCGGCTCCGGAAGCTGTAAGAACAGATGAACCACCAGGACAAATTGATTCTGCAGAAGCAGATATATTGACATTTATAAATGTAGTAACCGTAACTGTTACTGATTGTGAAGAAGTACAACCGGCCAATGATGTTCCTGTTACAGTATATACAGTTGTTGTGGATGGGGTTACAACAACTGGATTACCTGTCATTCCACCAGGCACCCAGGAGTATGAATCAGCTCCGTAAGCAGTAAGTGTCGAACTTTGTCCTGCACATATCTGTGACGGGTTTGCCGTAACAATCGGAAGCTGGTTAACAGTTACCACAATGGTTGCAGCTCCTGAACATCCATTTACTGTTGTTCCTACAACAGAATATGTGGTTGTCTGAGAAGGGCTGACGGTTATGGATACATCTGTCATACCACCGGGTTGCCAATAATATGAGTCAGCACCATTACCAAACAGCGAAACTGTTTGCCCATCGCAAATTGCAGATGGTGTAGGAACAGACGTTATTTCCACATTCGGTAAAACATCAATTGTAATACTCATTGTTGCGGTTGTGGCACATTGTCCTGCTGTTGGAGTAAAATTATAAACTGTAGTTCCGGCTGTTGAAGTATTTATTGCTGCAGGGCTCCATGCTCCATTGACTCCGTTTGTTGAAGTCGTTGGCAGAGTTCCTGGAGTTGCGTCTACACAGTAAGGACCAAGAGTAGCAAATGTCGGAGTGATATTATTACTCACGGTTACATTCATTGTTGCAGTCGTGGCACATTGACCGGCTGTTGGAGTAAAAGTATAAACTGTTGTACCAGCTGTTGAAGTATTTATTGTCGAAGGACTCCACGTTCCGTTTATTCCATTTATTGAAGTTGTTGGCAAAGTTCCCGGTGTTGCACCAACGCAATATGGACCAAGTGCAGTAAAGCTCGGAGTGA
>CAZELC010000155.1:0-7039 GCA_964512865.1 uncultured Bacteroidales bacterium | reverse complement strand
TGTGCTGTTGGAGTGTTGGGAACAGTTCTTAATACTGAAGACAATGGAAATACATGGAATATCAGAAATAGTGAAACAACTGATGACCTGAATTCTGTCTGTTTTACAGATGGTCAAACAGGTTATTCCGTGGGCTTAAACGGGACAATATTAAAAACATCTTCTGCAGGAAATGGCTGGGTACCGCTGACAAGCGGAGTTACAAATCAACTGTTTTCAGTTAAGTATATGGCCGGATATGTTGTTGCTGCTGGTATTAATAGCACATTACTCAAGTCAACAAACGGACTTGACTGGACTAATCAATGGAGTGAAGCAAACTGTCATGTGTCCTCAATTTGTTTTGCCGATGCCACTACGGGTTTTGCTGCATGCGCCGATGGTAAATTGTTAAAAACGACTGATGCCGGCGCTAATTGGTACCTTTGTAATACAGGTTCAGTTACAGATCATCTCAATTCCGTATGCTTCCCTACATATAATGTTGGTTATGTTGTTGGATATAATGGATTGATATTGAAGACTAATGATGCTTGGTCATCAAGTTTTTACAGTCAGAATTCAAATGTTTCTGAGGTGTTAAACTGCGTACATTTTGTTGATGAGATAAATGGATATGCTGTTGGCACAAATGGCACAATATTGAAAACAACGAATGGTGGAGATGATTGGGTAAATATTTCTTATGGAAACGCAAATTATAAATCTGTTTTCTTTCTTAATACAGACGTGGGATTTATTGTGGGATCTGATGGAATTATGCTGAAAACAACAACAGGAGGTGTTTCGGTAGAGGAGTGGTCGGATAAAAAAATGAGTTTATACCCAAACCCAGTTAAAAATATTTTGTTCTACGATTTGAAAGGAGAAAGACCTGAGTCCATGCAAATTTATGATGTGACAGGAAAGATGGTCTTAAATGAAAATTCACCAAAAGGTAATAATATAGATATAAATGAACTTAATTCTGGCATTTATTATATTACTTTTTATTTAAACGGAAAAATACTTGGTTCATCTTTCATTAAAGAATAGATTTTAATTTTGCCTTCTAAATTAGGCTGACCTCTGATTGTACTGTATTTCGAATCTTTATTAAACAAAAATTTTTTCTTTTACGAATTTTCTTAGTATATTTGCAGATAATAAATCTAATTATCTATATATATCTATCTAAAGAAAAGATGGTGAAAAGAAATCTTTTATTGATTATTTGCTGGATGCTTTTTATTGCATCTTTTGCTCAGATTCCTGCCGGTTATTATGATTCAGCAAATGGTCTTTCGGGTTTAGCGCTCAAAACAGCATTGCATAATATTATAAAAAATCATACAGTTATCTCTTATAGTAATCTTTATACAAAATATGTGTTAACTGACAATAAAGGGAGTAATATTGTATGGGATATGTATTCCGATGTTCCCGGCGGAACTCCACCTTATGTTTATCATTATAATTCGAGTGATGAGTGCGGAAGCTATAGTACAGAAGGCGATTGCTACAACAGGGAACATGCTTTCCCGCAAAGTTTATTTAATAGTTCCGGCTCAATTTATTCTGATCTTTTTAATGTTTATCCGACCGACGGGAAAGTTAACGGAATGAGAAGCAATTACCCCTTGGCTGAAGTTGGTACTGCAACATGGACATCATTAAATGGAAGCAAGGTAGGTTTAGGTTCTTTTAATGATTCAATTGGTCACAGTTATCCATATACTTGTTTTGAACCTATTGACGAGTATAAAGGCGATTTTGCAAGGACTTATTTTTATATTGCTGTTAGATATTTTACTGAGGACGCCGGTTGGACTTCAAATGGAATGAATTCGGGTTGTGAACCTCAGGTTTGGGCACAATCACAGTATAAAAAATGGGCATATAATGATCCTGTAAGCCAGAAAGAAATTGATAGAAATAATGCTGTATATGGAATACAACATAACAGAAATCCCTTTATCGATCATCCGGAATGGATTGATTCTATTTGGCGGGTTAACCCTGTGCCCAGCAAAGTATGTAAATATCAAACTGATTATTCAGCAGAAATTTTCCCGAACCCGGCTACAAATTTCATTAATCTTGATTTAAAAACTGCTTCGAAAGGATTATTTATATTGGCGATTTCTGATATTAAAGGAATAATTATTTTAACAAAAACTTATAATAAACAGTTTGATAATCTTTTTGAAAGCATTGACCTTAAAGATATTTCTTCAGGCGTATATTTTATTTCTGTTAAAAGCGATGATTTGTTTTTTATGAAAAAGCTTATCGTTAATTAATGCAGGTTTTATGCGCTAAATCTGTTATTATTTATTTCATGTCCTTTAAACTCTGTTATGAATTCTGTTCTTAATTTTAGAGATGCCGGTGGCTATATTACTTCTGAAGGTATTGAAATAAGAAAACGGATGATTTTCAGGTCAGGGAATATTGATGGTATTAGCGGAAATGATATTAAGGATTTTTATATGCTTAATATTAAATCAATAATTGACCTTCGTCAGACCGATGAACATAAAAAACGCAATTCCCAAATTAATGGAATAAAAACACTGAATATTCCAATTAATACAACCCATAAAACCCGAGAAGTACTTAGACCATTTATTGGAAAAAGAAAAGATTCAAAGGAAGATATTATATCCGCAATTACCGGCATATACAAAGATATGGTTGAAATGCAGATGCCTGAGGTTTCAAAGATATTTCAACATCTTTCGAATATTGATTCTTATCCGGTTTTGATTCACTGCCATATCGGGAAAGATCGAACCGGATTTATTATAGCACTTATTCAAATGCTTCTAGAGCTTGATATTAATTCTATTAAGCGTGATTACTTGCTGAGTAATGATTATTTATCAGGCAGGACAAAAAAATTAACCAGATTGATTAAAATATTTTCCTTGGGCAGCTTTCCTGTTGGTAATTTTAAGTTTTCTTCAACAGCAGCAGATGATTATATCGATGCAGTTTTTACAATAATTAATGAAAAATACGGCGGCATCTATAAATATTTGAATTTATGCGGTGTGGATAACGATTCGATAATGAAGATAAGAGAAATACTTCTTTCTAAATCAAAAAATCAATAATCAAAAAATATGAAAGCAATTCTTGTTTCAACGGTATTACTATTTAGTTTTTTTTATATGACAGGTCAGGAAAAGAAAAGTTTTTATGAGCTTAAATCAAAAACTATTGACGGTAAAGATTTTAGTTTTTCTTCTTTAAAAGGTAAAAAGGTGTTAATAGTAAATACTGCTTCAAAATGCGGATTTACACCTCAGTACAAACAACTGGAAGAAGTTTACAAAAAGTACGGTGGCGAATCTTTTACAATAATAGGATTTCCGGCAAATAATTTCATGAATCAGGAACCGGGCAGTAATAGCGATATTGCAGAGTTCTGTCAACTGAATTATGGCGTGAGTTTTCAAATGATGGAAAAGATTTCCGTAAAGGGAAAAAATATTTGCCCTGTTTATAAATGGTTAACCACTAAAGAGCTGAACGGAGTAATGGAATCTTCCGTTAAATGGAATTTTCAGAAATATATGATAAATGCTGATGGAACTTTATATGGTTTTGCTGAACCTTCTGAAAAACCTGATTCTGAAAGAATAATTAATTGGATCACCGGCAAATAAAACAGTTTTTTAATAATTATGCCTGATATCTGCGGATATAAATTTTGTTTTTTCCTTCTGTTTTATGCTCAAGCTTTACGGCAGAATTGTTCAGCAAATCTTCAATAAACTGAGCAAGTCCTGTTTCATAATCAACTGGCTCCAAAGTGAGTATCATGTCGGAACTTTCCTGGTTTAGAGTAATTGCTGCCTTTGCTAGCTTTTTTGCTTTAATATTATAATTTTCTTTCGTTAAAACCATTTTAACGAACTCATTTTCAGTTTCATTTTGTATAAGAAAACCCAGACTAAGATTATAATTTAATGCCTGCCTGTTTGATTTCAGCACAGTCACTTCAGATTTTTCCCAATTTAAAACATAAAAAGCCATCTCAATAATACACAATGAAACCAACAAAGGAATCATTGAGTTTATATAACGCTCGTCCCAAATAAATAAGCCGCCTTCTGAGGTCTTTTTATCCCAGTCGATGTTTTTATCATTGACCAAGCCAATCTTTTCACCAAGATATTCGATAATGAAATAGAAATTATTAGTATTATTAATAGTGTTAAACCAGTTTAGTTGCATTTTTGGAGTAATGTACTCTTTATATAGCATAAAACGGTTTATGTTTTCAGAATTTCTCTTTTTTCTGACAAGTTCGATATCGCTTTTTTCAAGTCGTCTTAAGGTTATCCCGAATTTTTGCAGATACATTAAAGAATTTTTTTTATGGAGAAAGATGGCTTTTTGTTTTGAAGCATGTACATTCTGTAAATGTATTCTCCAATAATTCCTAAACTGAATATTATAAGGCTTGTTGAAAATAAAATAGCTACTATGAGCGATGTATACCCAACCGGAACATGGTGGAATATGATTTTTCTTAAAAGAAAATATAAACCTGTCAAAAATGAAATTACAGAAGAAATCAATCCTCCCCAGGTCATTATTTTTAAAGGAATTGCAGAGTAATAAACCATCAGGTTCAATGCAAGGTTTATTAATTTGATTTTAGAGTAACCGGAGCTGCCTTCCTTTCTTTTAAAATGTTCGACTGATGCAAACGAAATATCATCTGTATACCAAAGCAAAAGTTCGTCAATAAAAACAAAATTCTGCGAATGTTTAAGAATTTTTTCAGAAAGTTCTTTTGTGAATAGTCTGAAAGACGATCCTTCACCTTTAGATTTTTTAAGCAACTTCCCGGTTTTTTTAAGCATAGCGCTTCCAGTATTGCGGAAGGCTGAATGTTTTTTGTTTTTATAATATCCGTAAACCATATCTGAATTATCATCATTCATGGTATTAATCAGTTTTGGGATTTCTTCAGGTGGAGTCTGCAGATCATCATCAATTGTTATTATAAAATCACCTTCAGCAAAGTTAAGTCCGCAAAAAGTAGCGTTATGTTGCCCGAAATTTTTTGATAGCTTTATTGCTTTTACTGATTCAGGGCTTTTCTGCTTAAGCATGATAATTTTATCCCAGCTATTGTCAGTGCTTCCGTCATCAATAAATAATATCTCAAAGCTTTTATGGAGAGTTTCAAAAACTGCAGAAATCCTGTCGCAAATCTCTTCAAGAGTTTTTTCACTATTAAAAACTGGGACAATCACCGAATAATTTTTGCTCATATTATTTCAAACTATAACTTAAAGATATTAATTTCCTGAAGTAAGAAGTCCGCCATCCATAACAATGCTACTTCCGGTTATCCATCTGGATGCATCAGAAAGGAGGAAAATAGCAGCATTTGCTATGTCTTCAGGCTCGCCAAATCCAAGTGGATATATTTTTTCGTGCTTAACGATGTTTTCCGGTTGCGCAATTCCGCCCATAAAGTCGTCAAAGAAATTTGTTCTTACAAGGGCAGGGGAGATGCAGTTTGATCTTATTTTAAACTTAGAATATTCAAGTGCAACAGTTTTGCTGAAAGCTTCCATGGCTGCCTTAGTTGCTGAATATAATGCACCACCGTAATAAGGTTTCTCATTACTTGAAATGGAGCTGATAAATATTATTGAGCCGCCCGGAGAAACCTTTTTGCGTTTTAAAAGCTTTCCGGTAAGTAATACAACGGAATTAAAATTTACTGCAAAAATATCATTAATCTGTTTTGTTTCAATAAACTTAATGGGATAAGGCTGCATTATTCCTGCACAATGGACAATTCCCTCAATACTTTCAATTTTTGAAGCGAGTTCTGAAATATCTTCTTCTTTTGATAAATCAAATACAAACTTTTGATGTCCGCTGCCTTCAAGTTTTTTATATGCTGCATTAAGCCTATATTCATTTCTTCCCGTAATAATAATTTTTGCGCCCATTTTACTTGCGTTAATGGCTGTTTGTCTTCCAATTCCGGATGACGCTCCTGTGACAAGGATGGTTTTTCCTTCTAATGAATATGGGTTGAATTTTTCTTTCATGGATATTCAATTAATTCGGGAACAATAATATTTTCTGTGTCAAGAATAACTGATCCCCATGACAAACCTACGCCAAAGCCGGAAAGCAGCATTCTATTTTTTTTAGAGATAAGTTCATTTCTTAATTCTGATACCATTGTAAGAGGAATGGAACCTGAGCTGGTATTTCCAAATTTGGCAAGAGTATACGGAACTTTTTCTTTTGGGAGTTTCAGCTTTTTTCTGATGCTTTCGTTTATCAACATATTAGCCTGATGGAAAACGAAATAATCGATATTGTCAATATTTTCCTCAAACGATTCGATAAGCGTTTTTATATTTGGTGCTACTTCACGAAGTGAAAAATTAAAAACCTCAATTCCATCAAGAGCAAGCTGTATCCTCTTTCTGATAACACCTTTACTGTATTTTTTAAATTTTAATGAATTGGAATCAACAAAATTTCTAAGTCCGCCGTCAGGAATCATTATTGCTTTGTGCCCTGCACCATCAGTTTGAAGATTGAACTTGAAATTGCCGCAACCATTTGAATATTCTAAAGCTGTAACAGAAGCTGCATCGCCAAAAAGTGGATATGTGCTTTTATCGCGGTAAGATGCATTTAATGTAGTTATATCGCCTGCCAGAAGTAATCCTTTTTTTATTCCGGAAGTTTTTATCAGTGATGAAATAACTGATAACCCATAAACATATCCGGAACAGCCCATGTTTATATCCATAGCAACGCAGGTTTTTGGCAATCCTAATCTGTCCTGAATAATTGTTGATGTTGATGGTATAAGATAATCGCGTGATTGCGAAACAAAAATCAGAATATCTAT
Source organism: uncultured Bacteroidales bacterium (assembly GCA_964512865.1). GTDB lineage: Bacteria > Bacteroidota > Bacteroidia > Bacteroidales > CAIWKO01 > CAZELC01. Next base: position 150 of record CAZELC010000155.1, on the reverse strand, counting down.
CTCACTTTTATCCCATTTTAATTTTTCAATAAGCTTTTCAGTTGCAACCATGCACAAATCGGAAGTGGCAACTAATCCTACAACAGCTCGTCTTTTTTCAATTCCGGTAGCCTTTATCAGTAATTCTCTCTCTTTTTCAGATACCCATTT
>CAZELC010000154.1:0-7077 GCA_964512865.1 uncultured Bacteroidales bacterium | reverse complement strand
TTGCAGAGGCCTTATTGAGGATATTGAAGCAAAATCAATCAATGTTACAACTGAAAATGTTAATCCTGCTGATAAACCATTCCGTGCATTAATAAAGTATAAAAATACACCAAGATTATATCTGCGGATAATAAAAATGAATGCTATGCTTGATAATGATTGGAGGATAAATTATCAAAATGATGAATTGATTGAAAAATATTTAGGGCAAAAACCTGTTAAAGAATGGGATATTACCATGCCATCAGATGGAGATTATCAAGAACATTCAGCTGAAATAAAAATACCTTCTCTGCCTTACGGATACTATATAATACTTGCTTCTTCCGATAAAAATTTCAGCACAAAGGAAAATTATGTAACTTATACAAAGATATGGGTTTCTGATTTAAGCTATATTATGAGAACAAACAAAGATGGCGGGCTTGATTTTTATGTGCTTGATCGTAATACAGGCAGTCCGATTGAAGGCGTTGATGTTCAAACTTATTACAGATATTATGATTACACTGCAAGGAAAAATATTACAGCAAAATACAAAGAGTTCAGCACTGATTACAATGGTTATTTTGAAATACCGGCAATAAAAGGTTCGACATACGAATCAAAAAGTTTTAGTTGTGAATTCAGCAAATATGATGACCGGTTAATAACAGATAATTACTTTTACCAATATAGCTATTCTACAACGGATACGACTTATAAACCCAAAACATTTTTCTTTACCGACAGGGCAATCTACCGACCGGGGCAAACAGTTTATTTTAAAGCCATAATCCTTGAAACAAATGGTAAAAATACAGTGATTAAGCCTAATTATGCGACAAAAGTTTCTTTTTATAATGTAAATTATCAGATTGTTTCGGAGTTACAACTTGTATCAAATGAATATGGTACTGTGAGCGGAAGTTTTATTGCTCCATCAACCGGACTTACAGGTCAGATGTACCTGACAAACGGTTCGGGATATGTATATTTCTCTGTAGAAGAATATAAAAGACCAAAGTTTGAGGTGAATTTTGAACCAGTTAAAGGAACTTATAAGCTTAATGAAATTGTTACGATTGTTGGTAAGGCAAAAGCTTTCGCCGGAAATAATATTGATGGCGCAAATGTCAAGTACCGAGTGGTTCGTAATGTGAAATACAACTATTATTGGGGCTTTCAGTATGGTGATTATTCAATAACTCCAGATATGGAAATTCTTAATGGCGCTACTAATACTGATGAAAATGGAGAATTCAGGTTAGACTTTAAAGCAATGCCTGACCGGCGGATGCCAAAAAACCTTAATCCTGAGTTTCTTTATTCTGTTTATGCAGATATTACTGATTTAAACGGAGAAACTCATTCTACTGAATCACAAATTTCTGTAGGTTATATTTCATTGCTGGCATCTGTTGATATTCCTTACGGCATTGACAAAAATAAGGATGAAGGCTATAATATTGTAACGACCAATTTAAATGGTATTAAGGAAAATGCCTCAGGCGAAATCCATGTCTGGCAGCTTAAACAACCTGAAAAAATATACCGTAACAGATACTGGACAACGCCTGATAAGTTCACAATGAAAAAAGATGAGTACAATTTGTTATTCCCTTATGATATTTATAAAGACGAAGACAAAATTCAAAACAGGGAAAAATTGAAAGAAGTTTTAACATACAACTTCAATACGGCTATTGATAGTTTGCTAAAATTGAAGGGTTTAAAAGATTGGGAAAAGGGAGATTATCTTTTGATTATTAACACTAAGGATAAGTACGGAAAACCTGTTGAAAATATACAATACTTCAGCATTTATGACCCAAAATCAAAAGAAGTTTCAGAAAACTCTATTGCATGGAGCAAAACTATAAAAGGTAACTGTGAACCTGGTGAAAAGGCTTCAGTTTTATTAGGAACGAGGGAGAAAGAATTAAAAATACTATATGAAATTGAAAATGACGGAAAAATAATAAGCAAGAAGTGGTTGTCGCTCAGTAATGAACAACAAATGATTGAAATTCCGGTTACTGAAGATTTTCGAGGAAACTTTATGGTATATTTCACTTTTGTAAAAAACAACAGAAGTGTAATGTTGTACAATAATGTGACAGTCCCTTTTACCAATAAAAAACTTGATATTGAATTTGAGTCTTTTCGAAATAAGCTTGCACCAGGTCAACAGGAAGAATATAAGATAAAAATTAAGGATAGTAAGGGTGATAATATAGCTGCTGAAATGCTAGCGTCAATGTACGATGCATCACTTGATCAATTTAAAATGAACAACTGGTATTTCAACATTCTGAATTATAAATATTCAGGAATGTACTGGAATACTTATTATGATTTTTCGACTGTTTCCAGCGAATATTATATTGATGCAAAGGACCATCTTAATGAAGAATACCGTATTTATGACGAACTTGACTGGATTGGATTCCCGCTTGTTAATTATGGATACGGCTGGGGCTATGGTGAAGGAAATGGTTCAGGTAAGGGATCAAAAAGAATAACATTGGCAATGGATGGTGCTGCTATTCAGGAAACATCAGAGCAAGCACCGGCTCCTCCAACAGAAAAAAATATGGAAAAGGATGGTGATGAATCAGGTGGCAAAAACGACAGAGATAATCTTGAAACAGATAAACAGAATAAAATTAAAAATCCAAATTCACCAATAAACGGAGCTTTCGAAAACGGCAATGAAAATCATGTTCAAATAAGGAAGAATTTTAATGAAACTGCTTTCTTCTTTCCTCAGCTTCAAACAAATGAAAAAGGTGAAATAATAATTAAGTTCACTGTCCCCGAGTCGCTTACAAAATGGAAAATTATGGGTTTGGCACATACGAAAGACCTTAAGACCGGTATGATAGAAAAGGAACTTGTTACTCAAAAAGAGCTAATGGTTATACCAAATTCACCTCGTTTCTTCCGTGAAGGTGATACTATTTATTTCTCTGCAAAAATTTCAAATATTTCAGATAAAGATATTTCTGGTGAAACAGTTCTTGAACTTTTTGATGCTAAAACCATGAATCCTGCTGATCAAATTCTTAATAATAAAATAAAAACACAAAGATTTGAAATATTAAAAGGACAAAGCACGTCTGTTAAATGGAAAATATTTATTACGCAGGGAATTGAAGCAATTACTTACCGATTAACAGCGAAATCAGGTAATTTTAGCGATGGTGAAGAAATGACTGTGCCCGTTTTGTCAAACAGAATGTTGGTTACAGAATCACTACCTCTGCCAATAAAAGGAAAAGAAACAAAACAGTTTAAATTCGATAAGCTCTTAAATTCCGGGACATCATCATCATTAAAAAATTATAAACTTACGCTGGAGTTTACTTCAAATCCGGCATGGTATGCAATTCAGGCATTGCCTTACATGATGGAATATCCTTATGAATGCTCTGAGCAGACTTTCAACCGTTATTATGCAAACAGTATTGCGAGTTATATTGCCAATTCAAATCCGAAAATAAAAAAAGTATTTGATAGTTGGAGAAATTTTACTCCGGATGCTTTATTATCAAATTTAGAGAAGAATCAGGAGCTTAAAAACCTTTTACTCGAAGAAACGCCATGGGTGCTTCAGGCTAAAAGTGAAACCGAAAGAAAGCAAAGGATAGCTCTCCTTTTTGACCTTAATAATATGTCAAATGAACTTCAGAGAGCTTTATACAAACTTTCAAAGATACAATCACCAAATGGCGGCTTTGCCTGGTTCGACGGAATGCCTGATGATAGGTATATTACACAGTATATTGTTGCCGGGTTTGGTCATCTTGATCATATCGGAGTTATAAAATGCAAGGAGGACCAAACTATTTGGAATATACTTTATAAGGCTATAAATTACCTTGATGATAGAGTTAATGAAGATTATGAGTACATAAAGAAAAACTATCCTAATGATATGGATAAGAACCATATTGGTTACTATAATATCCAGTATCTTTATGCAAGAAGCTATTTTCTGGACAAACTTGAAATCTCTTCAAGCAATAAAAAAGCTTTTAATTATTTTGCCGATCAGTCGAAAATGTTCTGGACTTCATTCAATAATTATCAGAAAGGAATGATTGCTCTGGCTTTGTATCGAATGAAAATGCCTGAAATTCCAAATAATATAATAAAATCATTAAAGGAAACGTCTTTATACTCTGAAGAAATGGGAATGTACTGGCGTGATATGGTTGGTGGTTACTATTGGTATCAGGCTCCGATTGAAACTCAATCATTATTGATTGAATGTTTTGATGAAGTGGCTAATGACCGACAGTCTGTTGAAAATCTAAAGATTTGGTTGTTGAAACAGAAGCAAACTCAGGATTGGAAAACCACTAAAGCAACTGCAGAAGCATGTTATGCTTTACTCTTGAATGGCACAGATAACCTTGCAAATAATAATCAGGTTGAAATATCCTTAGGCAAATTGAAGATCGAGCCAGCAAAAATTGACAATTTTAAAACTGAAGAAGGTACAGGATATTTTAAAACATCGTGGAGCGGAGAGGAAATTAAGCCGGAATTTGGAAACATTAAGGTTAAAAAGAACGATGATGGTATTGCGTGGGGTGCAATTTACTGGCAATATTTCGAGCAACTTGACAAAATTACACCTTCAGAAACACCTATTAAAATAGAAAAGAAATTGTTTGTCGAAAAAAATTCCCCTACAGGTCCTGTTATCGAACCAATTACTGATAAATCAAGTTTAAAAATAGGGGATAAGATTAAAATCCGGATAGTTATTAAAGTTGACCGGGAAATGGAATATGTTCACATGAAGGATATGCATGCCTCAGGATTTGAACCGGTAAATGTATTGTCGCAATATAAATGGCAGGATGGATTAGGATATTATGAAAGTACAAAAGATGCATCAACAAATTTCTTTTTCAGTTATCTGTCAAAAGGTACTTATGTTTTCGAATATCCAATGTTTGTTACTCATAATGGCGATTTTTCAAATGGGATAACCACTATTCAATGCATGTATGCACCTGAGTTTTCTTCCCATTCGGAAGGAATAAGGGTAAAAGTATCTGAATAATCCCAGATTTTCAGAAGCCTTCTGTTTCTTTAAATAAAACATCGTCAACAAAAACCTGATATTTCCATGCTTTAAAGCCAGGGAAAAATTTAGGTCTGGTTCTAACAAACTTAACAGAATGTTTTTCTGTTTCACCGACAACAATTTTATATTCCTTTTTCTTGCTCATAAAAAGTTCGAAGCTGCCGTTAACTGTTTTACCGTCGATTTTTACGAGAGTATTTCCCCAAAATCTATTATGATAAAATTCAACATTATGTTTTTCAGAATTGCCCGTTTGTAAATTTATTTTCATAAAAACATGTTTTATGGCAAAAATATAATTTTTTTAAAAGGTAAAACAAAAAATGTTAAAACGCAAAAAGCCCATGAATTGAATCATGGGCTTTTATATTTAAACAAATTAATAATTATTTTACTTCTTCGTAATCAACATCAGTAACATTGTCAGACCCGTTTGTTTTTCCACCGTCCTGATTTGGAGGAGCTTGTCCGCCCTGATCCTGAGCACCTGGTTGTTGCTGTCCTTGAGTTGCCTTGTACATTTCTTCACTTGCAGCTTGCCATGCTGTATTCAGTTTGGCAACAGCAGCGTCGATGGCATCAATATTTTGTGTTTTATGAACTTCTTTAAGTTCGTTAAGTGCTGCTTCAATAGGTGCTTTTTTATCAGCCGGAATCTTGTCGCCATATTCATTCATCTGCTTTTCAGTTTGGAAAATCAATGAATCAGCCTGATTGAGTTTATCAACTCTTTCTCGTTCTTTTTTATCATTTTCAGCATTAGCTTCAGCTTCCTGTTTCATTCTTTTTATTTCATCTTCAGAAAGTCCTGAAGAAGCTTCAATTCTTATCTGTTGTGATTTTCCAGTTGCTTTATCTTTAGCAGTAACATTAAGAATCCCGTTTGCATCAATATCGAATGTAACCTCAACCTGTGGAATTCCGCGCGGTGCTGGTGGGATGCCATCAAGATGGAATCTTCCGATACTTTTATTTCCACTTGCCATTGGTCTTTCTCCCTGAAGAATATGAATTTCTACAGATGTCTGGTTGTCAGCTGCGGTGGAGAATGTTTCTGATTTTTTAATTGGAATAGTAGTATTCGATTCGATTAATTTTGTCATAACACCACCTAGAGTTTCAATACCAAGTGAAAGAGGAGTGACATCTAATAAAAGTACATCTTTTACTTCACCAGTAAGAACACCACCCTGAATTGCAGCGCCAACAGCAACAACTTCGTCCGGGTTAACACCTTTTGAAGGAACTTTTCCGAAGAAATTTTCAACAACTTTTTGTATTGCAGGAATACGTGTTGAGCCACCTACCAGAATTACTTCGTCAATGTCAGCTTGTTTATAACCGGCATCGGCAAGAGCCTTGCGGCAAGGTTCAATAGTTGACTGAATAAGATCATCACAAAGTTGTTCGAATTTAGCTCTGGTTAAAGTTTTAACAAGGTGTTTTGGAATTCCGTTAACAGGCATTATATAAGGCAAGTTGATTTCAGTTTGTGCTGAGCTTGAAAGTTCTATCTTCGCTTTTTCGGCGGCTTCTTTAAGCCTTTGAAGAGCCATCGGGTCTTTTCTTAAGTCAAGACCTTCATCACTTTTAAATTCTTCAGCGAGCCAATCGATAATTCTGTGGTCAAAGTCATCACCGCCAAGGTGTGTATCACCATTAGTTGATTTTACTTCAAAAACGCCCTCACCAAGTTCAAGTATTGAAATATCGAAAGTACCTCCACCAAGGTCATAAACTGCTATTTTCATGTCCTTGTTCTTTTTATCAAGCCCATAAGCCAAAGCGGCAGCAGTAGGTTCATTAATAATTCTTTTAACATTGAGACCTGCTATTTCTCCTGCTTCTTTTGTTGCCTGACGCTGTGAATCGCTAAAATATGCAGGTACTGTAATAACAGCATCATGAACTTCCTGTCCGAGATAGTCTTCAGCTGTTTTCTTCATCTTTTGAAGAATCATTGCTGATATTTCCTGTGGAGTGTAAAGTCTGTC
>CAZELC010000153.1:0-7187 GCA_964512865.1 uncultured Bacteroidales bacterium | reverse complement strand
CTCAAGGTATTCAAGGTCCGCAAGGTCAGCAGGGAATTCAGGGCGTCACAGGAATTCAAGGTGAAACTGGTCCAACCGGTGCTCAAGGACCAACTGGTTCTCAGGGACTAACTGGTGCACAAGGACCAACTGGTTCTCAAGGACCAACTGGTTCTCAAGGACCAACCGGTTCACAAGGCCCAACCGGCGCACAAGGCCCAACCGGCGCACAAGGACCGACTGGTTCTCAAGGAACGACTGGTTCTCAAGGAACGACTGGTTCACAAGGACCAACCGGCTCACAAGGACCTACCGGTTCTCAAGGACCAACCGGCTCACAAGGACCAACAGGTGCGCAAGGAACAACCGGTCCAATGGGTGGCCCAACATTAAATCAAACATATTTTAGCTCAGGCACATATAGTAAAACAACATCGGGAAGTGTCAGTTGGACTGTTCCCGCCGGAGTTACTGTTATTTATGTACAAATTGCAGGTGCAGGTGGTGGTGGTAGCTATGACGGATCTTCAAATAATACGAGCGGAGGCTTTGGTGGTTATGTGTTTGGTCAACTTGCTGTTACTCCGGGAGAAAGCTTGACAGTTGTTGTTGGAGCAGGTGGGACAGGATACAGCAATGGAACAGCAGGTAGAGGCGGTGGTGGTTCATCAATTTCAAGAGGTGCAACAATGCTTGCTGCTGCAGGTGGCGGTGGTGGTGGATCATCAAATGGTACCTCAAATGGAATTGGAGGTGGAGCAGCTTACGGAGCCTCGATTGCCGGAGGTAATGGCAATTCTTCGTCAGGTGGAACAAGCGGAAACAATTATATTGCATATTTGTACGGAGCTATTGCTTTTAAAGGAGCAAACAGTTCAAGTGGAACAACAGGTCCACCTTCCGGTATGACATCAGTCTGTTTTACAAGTTTTAATAATGGTAATTATGGTACCGGAGGATATTATGGAGCAACCGGAAATGTTGGTGCAATATTTATTAGTTATTAGAATATTAGCTCATTAATAAGTCTCATTATTCATAAAAATATATCCTTTTTACTCTTCTGGAAACGTTTGTTAGTATTTCATAAGGAATAGTTCCCAGGCATGCAGTCAGTTTCTTTATTGAATCAGAATCATTAAAAATAATTACCTCATCACCTTCTGACACTTCAATGCCGGTAACATCCAGCATACACATATCCATACAAATATTTCCAATTATTGGTGCTTTTTGATTTTTTATATATACAAAACCGACCTCGTTGCCAAGTTTTCTATTGAGACCGTCAGCATAACCAACAGGAATTGTTGCAGTTTGGGTATCTCTTTTTGCAGTCCATTTTCGGTTATAACTTACGGAATCGCCTTGTTTTAAATGTTTTATTTGTGATATTGTTGTTTTTAAAGAACTAACACTAAGGAGTCTTTTCTGTTCTTCTCCGTCTGCCGAAATTCCATATAAACCAATCCCAAGCCTTACCATATCAAATTGATATTGGTTAAATCTGCTAATACCGGATGAATTTAAAACATGACACAGTATTTCTTCCCCAAAATCTGCCTTTAACTTATCACTGCAATTTAAAAATTTGTTTATTTGCTGAACAGTAAAATCATCTTCATTAATATCCTCACTTGCAACAAGATGAGTAAAAATTGAGCGTACTTGGATTTTCTTTTCCGATTTTAATAAAGTAATCAGTTCGGAAATATCTTTTTCTTCAAAACCAAGCCGGTGCATTCCTGTATCAAGTTTTATGTGAACAGGTATAGTTTTATTGCTGACATTATTTGACTCTATTTCCCGCAATAATATGTTTAAAGTTCTAAAGCTATATATTTCAGGTTCAAGGTTGTACTTGAATATTGCACCAAAACTTTGCTCTTCGGGGTTCATTACCATAATTGGAACAGTAATACCTGCTTTTCTTAATTCTACACCTTCATCTGCATAAGCAACCGCAAGATAATCAATATGATGGTATTGAAGGACATTTGCAATTTCAAAACTTCCACTGCCATAAGAAAATGCTTTCACCATTGCCATTACCTTAGTTTCAGGTCGGAGCTGTGATCTGTAATAATTCAGGTTTCCAATAAGTGCGTTAAGATTAATTTCAAGAACCGTTTCATGTGATTTCTGTTGGAGCGCCTTAGAAATTTGCTCAAATTCAAAAATTCTGGCGCCTTTTAGAAGTATTGTCTCATTATAAAAATGAGAAGATTGAAGTTTGTCAAGAAATGATTCGGTATCAGTATAAAACTCCTTTTCCAATTTAAACTTCGACTGGTACCTTGCCAATGCTTTTCCAATACCGATAAATCTTGAAATAGACTTGTCTTTTAGCAATTTCGCAACCTCAGAATAAAGCTCCTCATCAGGAAGTGAACTCTGAAGAATATCCGACAAAATTACTGTAAGCTTTTTATGCTGTTTTTGCTGTTTAAGAAAATCGAGAGCAATATTAAGTGACTTAATATCATTACTATAACTATCATTAATTATTGAACAATTGTTAATCCCTTCCTTAAGCTCCAGTCTCATAGCCACAGGAATAAGATTTTTCATCCCGGCTGAAATTATAGAATTTTGGTATCCGAGCAATAACAATGTAGCCCAGCAGTGGATAGCATTTTCAATTGAAGCATCATCAGTGAATGGAATAACTACAGATATGTCTTTATTCTTAAACTCTGCCGTAATTTGTGTTTGATTATTTTCTTTTATAACATTTTTAATAAAAAGATCAGATTTATGCTTAAAACTCCATGAGAAGAAATTAATAGATTTGAGTATTTCCGATTTAACTATACGGTCTTGTATATCAAAATAATCCTGACAGTAGATAAGGGTTTTAACATTTTTAAACAGCTTTAGTTTTTCTCCTACTTTTTGGTTTGTATTAATAAAATTTTTATCATGAGCCTGACCAATATTTGTAAAAATCCCTATATCTGGCAAAATTATCTGTTGAATCTTTTCCATCTCATTGGGGTCAGAAATTCCTGCTTCGAAAATAGCAATTTCATTTTCTGATGTCATTTGCCAAACCGACAATGGAACGCCTATCTGAGAGTTATAACTTTTCGGACTTCTGACAATATTTTTATAAGGAGATAATAATTGGTAAAGCCATTCTTTAACAATAGTTTTTCCGTTGCTGCCGGTAATACCGATAACCGGGATTTTAAACTGATTTCGGTGGTGCCTTGCTAAAGTTTGCAATGCTTTTAAGGTATCATCAACAATAATAAAATCAGCCTCTTTCAAAGTATTATAATTATCAGGAAGCTTAGTAACGACAAAATTTCTTAATCCTTTACCGAAAAGCTCTGAAATATAATTATGTCCATCATTTCTGGGACCAACAAGCGCGAAAAATATTGATGTTGATGGGGAAACAATACTTCTGCTGTCAATCAGTATATCTTTAACAGGAAGAAAATCAACATTTTGAGTATAAAGTTCTGCCTTTAATATCTCTGAAATAACTTTTATATTATAGTTATTCATCAATTATTAGTCAATGGTTGTATCGAATGATATTTTGATGTCATCCGAATCATTGTATGTTTCGTGATTTGACTTAAATTTCAGTGGGTTAGCCGTCAGTTTATCGTGAGCTATACGATTATTGTATACATCACAGGCTAGATAAAGAGCATTTCTGAATGATTCCGGATTTGCCTCGTTTTTTCCGGCAATTTCATAAGCAACACCATGAGCAGGAGAAGAGCGGATAACTGAAAGTCCAGCAGTATAATTAACTCCACTGTCGAAACAAATTAATTTAAATGGTATCATTCCTTGATCATGATACATCGCTAAAATTGCATCAAATTTTTGATATTGCATAGTAGCAAAAAAGCTGTCGGAAGGATAAGGACCGAAACATAAAATGTTTTCAAGGTTAGCCTTTTTTATAGCAGGTATTAAAATATCGCGTTCCTCAGTTCCAATAACTCCTCTGTCGCCATTGTGCGGATTAATTGACAACATTGCTATTTTTGGTTTACTCACTGCAAAATCCCTGATAAGGGCATTATTCATAGTTATCAGCTTCTTAACTAATAAATCGACTGTAATTTTTCCGGCAACATCCTTTAATGCATCATGCCCGGTTGCAAACCCAATTCTGAATTTTTCACTGACCATCATCATCACATATTCATTTGATTTGAATTTGTCTGCAAAATACTCAGTATGTCCTTTAAAATGAAATGAGTCAGATTGAATGTTAAATTTATTAATTGGCGCGGTTAAAATAACATCAATATGGTTGTTTTTTATATCTTCAACAGCCATTTCGAGCGACTGGAAAGCAAGCTGACCTGCAAGTTCTGATGACTCGCCAATATCTATTTTTAATTCCCTTTCTGTAACATTCACAATATTAGCTCTTTTGGGAACGGCGTGCTCAGCCTTTTTAATAAGATTGAAATTAAACTCATTGATATTAAAAACCTTACGATAATAGGAAGCAATTTTTGATGATCCGTAAAGAATAGGAGTGCAAAACTCAAGGATTCGTGGATCCATCAAAGTTTTAATTATAATCTCATAACTGATTCCGTTAAAATCACCATGTGTAATTCCAACTCTTATTTTGTGATCAGATTCCTGACCTGGTTTATTTGTCATACCTCTTATTTTTATACAAAGATATAAAATAGTTGTGAAGTGAAAATTATTAATAGAAATATTCAAAGTGTAACTCTTTTGAGTTGTACATTTATTAAAATAATATTCAACAACTTAATATCATTTTTTATATTGCAGTTAACTCTAAAATGACAGCGAATATAAAAGTATATTTTTTTATTATTTTATGAAGTTGTAAATTTGTAGTTTTTAGAATTTTAAACTATAAGATTATATGCAAATAGTGTTGATATGTGATGATATTGTTTATAATATAAATTTTGTTAATTTTGTAATGTTATAGAATCAAAAACTTTAAATTAATATTTATCGAATTGAAATTAAATAATTTTAGCTGTGAAAATAAGTAAATTTATCAGGGTTCTTTTTATTCAACAATTGGTTTTTGTCACATTTTTATTTGGTCAAACTGTTGTGGTTAACCCTTCGTCGCCATGGGTTGTTCCTTCAGGTGTAACTTCTATAACTGTCGAATGCTGGGGAGGCGGTGGCGGTGGCGGCGGCTCTCATAATATTGGAGGTTCATCTTTTGCTGCAGCCGGTGGCGGTGGCGGTGGAGCATATTCGAAACAAGTTATAACTGTTAGTGCAGGACAAAGTTACACTCTGACAATTGGTGCAGGAGGTGCTCAAGGTTCTAATTCTGGTGGTAATGGCGGCTCCGGTGGAACAACTACATTTACTGGTGCAGGTGGTACTTGCAGTGCAGCAGGCGGCTCCGGCGGTAAAGGGCTTTCTGCTCCTGGAGGTGCTAATGGAGGAAATGGTGGTGCCTCAGGAACAGGATTTTTATATTCAGGTGGAAAAGGAGCTAAGGGAACTACTTCACCAAGTGATGGTGGTGGCGGTGGCGGTGGAGCCGGAAATGGAGGTAATGGTGTTACTGCAACAAATATCAACGGTGCAAATGGTGGCACTGGAACATATCAGGGCGGAAAAGGTGGTAACGGTGCTGACTGGCTTGATGGAAATCCCGGAAATGCTCCAGGCGGTGGCGGTGGTGGTGCCATGTCAAGTTGGGATAGTGATTGGTGTTATGGTGGCGCTGGTGCAAAAGGTCAAATTGTTATTACTTACTATATAAGCGATATTTATTGGACAGGAGTCGTTTCTACAGATTGGAATACCCCTGGAAATTGGTCACCAACGATTGTTCCTATTGCTACATCAACTGTTCATATTCCAACAGGATGCCCACGTTATCCAAATCTTGATCTTGTTAACAATGGTACTACACTTTGTCAAAATATTACAATTTATAATGCTGCCTCGTTAACAGGAAAGGCAACAGGGACAAATAACTTTACAATTGGCGGAAACCTGACATTGAATTCGGGTGGATCAATATTCCAAACAACCGACACTCGTTTTTGGATTTATGGCAATGTTGTAATTAACGGAACATGGAACCCTACTTCAGGATATAATGTTGCTTATGGAAATTGGGATGATTCGGGGGGAACATATCAGCAAAGTGCCGGAACAACATATTTTTATAAATCTTCCGGAATATGCAATATTAAATCAAAACCTACCAATTATTTCAATGATGTATATTTAGGTGATAATGATGCTAATGTTGTTACATATAGCCTCGCAAGCGATTATACTGCAAAAGGATTTACAACAATCAGAAATAATAATAAAACATTCCTGACAAATAATTATAATATCCTTGTCGGTGGAGACTGGAATAATAATGGAAACTTCTCAGGTGGAACATCTACAGTTAATTTTAATGGCTCGCTAACCACAGTTATTGCCGGCTCCAATTCAAGTTCTTTCTATAATCTGACCATAAATAAAAATAATTCTGCGACAACGGTTTCAAATTCATCAGTAGCTTTTTCTGTTAGTAATGATTTAAAGGTAACAAAAGGAAATTTAGTGCTTTCTGCAACCAATAGCAATTATTCAATAGCAAACAATCTTACGGTTGAAGCTAATGGTACTTTAACTCACAGCGTATCATGGGATGCAACTTATTTTCAGTTGGGTATTGGTGGTAATTTGTCTATTGATGGAATTTTTAATCCTACTGTTCGTTCCCATGTGCAAATGTACGGAACCGGAACAAAATACATCCATACAGGAACAAATGCTTCATCAACATTATCAATACTTACATTTATTAATGGAAATTTTTATGCAGACGGAAATATAAAAACTAATCAGGAAGTATGGGCAATGTTCACTGTAAATACCGGATCTTTTCATACTAACGGGCAAATTATTGACTTTGCCAGCTTACTTTGCAATAACGGTAGCTTTTACATTGACGGAGGAACATTAACAACCGGAAGTATTAATGTCCTTGGAAACGGAAATGTTTACCATTCTTCAGGAACTGCAAATTTTGGTTCCGTTATGATTAATTCAGGAAGATTATATGAGTGCAGTGGTTCTGTTTTGATTAATGTTAGTGGCAACTGGACAAATGATGGTACTTTTACACAAGGAAACAGTAATGTCACTTTTAATGGTTCTTCTGCCTCCATAATAACAGGCGGGACAGGTTCGGGTAAACAATTTTACAATCTTGA
>CAZELC010000152.1:0-7191 GCA_964512865.1 uncultured Bacteroidales bacterium | reverse complement strand
TATATTACCAACAATTATAGTGAATATGTTAACATAAAAAACAAATCAAAACAAATTTTTAATAATATAGTTTGATTCGCCTGACAAAAACGCACAAATTAGAAGCAATTAAAAAATTTAGAACTAAGTTCTTAAAATGAGGATATCGGGAATATCAAGGTTATAGCAACCATCAAAGTCCATTACAAACTACTGATCATTTCTGAGGTAATGGTTGCTGTATCAAATAATTTGGACCTTGGAAGCTTATTTTCATTCTCATATTATAATTTTGAGAATAATTAATCAGAAGTTGACTAAAACACACAATTAATTGGTAGCCAAGATTGAAGATTTTGAAACAATATTCATTTTTAAAGAAGAAAATAAAATGATTCTTTCCAGCATAAACTATATGTTATTGCTGAAAATTATCAGAAATTAGTAATGATTTGAAAAAGAGGCAGAATTACAAGAAGAAAATTAGATATTCCAAAAACAATATTTGCATATTCTTCCTGACAAATATCAAAGTTACACTTCAAACCCAATCATTTTCCCTTTTTTCATTATTAATTTATCATCAAAATAAACATCCGGTTCAATTATCAGCCCATCAAGATGACTGCATACAGAAATGCGGCCTCCCATACTTATATTATTACCAAAAGCGACATGGATGGTTCCGAAAACTTTCTCATCTTCCAATATCATTCCGGTAAGCTTTGCTTTATAATTTGTACCGATTCCAAATTCGGCAACTGCTCTTGCATCACGGCCGGTTTTATCAAGCATTTCAATTAACCTTTCAGCTTCCTCACCTCCGGTTATTTTTTCGGCATAACCATTAATAACTTCAATTGTCAGAGGAGTTTTTAACATTCCTATTCCTGCCATAGAGCCGTCGATAACAACTGTTCCGTTTGTCAAATCTTCCAGAGGCGCAAGATATACTTCTCCGGATGGGAGATTTCCGCTTTCTCCTTTATTTTTCATAACGCCGTAACTCGGAAGGACATTTCTTCCCTTAACAGGCATAATAATATCAGTTCCTTTTTCAGTCAATACTCTAATATTGCTGATATCTTTCATCCTGTCAATAATAAAATCTGTAAGCTTAACTACTTTATCATAATCAGCATTCAGGCATCTTACCATGCAATCTACTGTAATTCCCGGCATTGTACCTACTCTCACGCCCAGTTTAGACGCTTCGCGCCGAGCATTTGTATGAGTGAGTGATTTTGCTGTTGGACAAACAACCACATCAACCATTTTCATCATTTCAGCAATTTGTGCCGGTGGTTCCTGACCATTTATTTCTCTTGATTTCATCTCAATAAGAATTGACTCTTTGCATATCTCTTTTCCAACTTCATGCAATGCCAAAGCAATTTCCTTTTTTGTTTCATCTGTAACGATAAGCAAAGTTTCTTCTTTTTTTAAACCCATACAATCGCGAAGAGCAATTAGGGAAGCATTTTTTAATTCGATATCCATGACTTTATTTTTGATTTAGCATTAATGATTTTTGATTGATTTGTTTGTTTATTATTCAGTTAAATTTATTCACTTTTTCAATGATTTTAGAATTGTGATTTTCAAAGTTAACTATTCATTCTGACCTTATTAATAATATATTCCATACCAAGGATTTCAGAGCATGTATATATTGAACCGATAGTAACACCAAGTACACCGTGCAATATTATGTTTTGCCCTGTAAGCAATAAATTAGGAACTTTTGTACGAGGTGAAACCAATGTTTTTAATGGATTTGTAGAATCTTTAAGTACGCCGTACATTGAGCCAAAACTTGTCCCGGTATAGTCTTTATAAGTTAGTGGTGTTGAAGCATAATACTTCTTTATTGAGCTTTTAAATCCGGGTAATCGTTTATCGATAAACTCTATCATTCGTTGAGCTCTGTCTTGTTTGAAATCATCATAATCATTACCACGTTTTCCTACGGAAGTATTTTCCCATTTTTTAACCTCATCATAATTCATGTAAGTAAAAATAATTGCAGATTCCGAAAACTTGTCCTGACCTTTTATTGCTGGTGATAGGAAAAGGAAAAACTCAGGCCAGTCTTTAATATTATAATGATATGTTCTCCATGGGTCTTTATCCTTATAATGATAGAGGTTATAATTAAAATAAGGAAATGAACCTTCTTTAAAAGTAACATAAAGGCTGAAATTAGAAACAGTGTTTTCGAGCGATGAAAGTCTGTCTCTATATGCCTTTCTTATTACTCCGGAATCAAAAAGTTCCATTGTTTTTGCAGGATGTATTCCTGAGATAAACTGTTTGGCCTCCACAGAGTCTCCATCTTTAAAATCAACACTTCTGATAAAGCCTTTGCTATCCATATTAAAATGTGTTGCTTCTTTTCTGGTAATAACTTTTCCGCCATTTCTTTCAATTGAGCGAACCAGAGATTCAGCAATTTTCTCACTTCCGTCAACAATTCTGTATGAGCTTTCAATAAAAGAGTGATTAATAAGAGCATAAACATAAAACGGAGTTTTTTCTGCCACGCCAGCATACAATGGATTATTCCCAGCGAGAACAGATCTGAGTTTTTCATTACTTATCATTGAACAAATAAGCTCAACAGCATTGTCTTTGTAAAACTCCGACTCATGCACGCCTGAATTTTCATTAGTTATATTATATAGCGGAAAATGGTTTGTAAGATATTCAAGGCTGTCGGTAAATTTTTTAAGAGCTTCAGTTTCACTTTTAAAGAATGGTGCCAGCTTTTCGCGAAAGTTATTTATGCCCTGTGCAAAAGGATAAGAGTTTTTATCATCATCAAACCTTATAATATCAAAACCATCTTTATCAAGTTGCTTATATTCAACATCTTTAAAAAGCCCAAAATATTTAAAATATCTGTTAAGAACCTGTCCTTCATCCAAACTGCCTATATAATGAACGCCTGTATCAAAAAAACAACCGTCGCGTTTGAAGTTCTGTAAACAACCACCGGCTTGATGATGTTTTTCGACAATGCAAACTTTGTAGCCTTCTTTACTTAAAATATATCCGCAAAGCAATCCACCAAGTCCACTTCCAATAATCACAATATCATGTTTTTCCATTCAGCAGGTATTCTGTTTAATGAGCAAAATAAGTAACTATTATTAAAATTGTCACTAATCTATTTTTCAATAATGTAAAATATATTTGATGTAAATTTAGCATTATCAATTATCTGAAGTTTTAATCCTCTTTCCGCAGCTAATTCACTTATAGTCTGGCGAGAAAGGAAGCAAAGGCCTGTTTCTTTAGTTTTATTGAAATGAAAAAATCTTGTAGAGAAAAATTCAGTTATTTTTGTCCCTTTATGCCTTTTCTCAAGACTTTTATCACCATCACGAATTATTATTTTTCCACTTTCATTAAGATGGTCAATGCATTTTTCTAATACTAATCTCTGTTGATTTTCTTGCAGATAATGCAGAATATCGCTTAAGACAAACACATCAAAATTATTTAATTCCATTTCAGCAATATCACCATCTAAAAAATTCAATCTGTCATTTTTTGAAAGGCAATTATTCGCTATTTCAATTTTTTCCTGATCATAATCAATACCGGTGATAAACCTTTTCTCCGAAAGGAAGGAAAGCATATAAGATAGGAAGCCATATCCGCATCCAATATCAAGGATTTTTGCATTTTTGGGTATCAATTCATGAAATTGGCGATAATTATCTTCAAGCTTAAGTTTAACTCTGAGGTACCATTCCAAAACCGGTCCTTTGTATATATAATTCCTGATAAGCTGGTCTTTATAAAAATCGGGGTCGTCATAAAGTTCCAGCACCTTTTCAAACTCTTTATGAAAAAATTTCTGCAGAAGTTTGGTTCTTTCTGAATACTCTGCTTTGAATTCAGGATTATCCGGTGTTATTCTGTCAAGACATTTGACCGTGATTATACTTTTCTTTCCGAAATATTCTTTTTTTCTAATATAATGACTTGTGCCATGGATTATTACAGGTAAAATGTCAAGATTAAGTTTTTCTGCAAAATATGCTGCACCTTTGTGAAAACGTTGGAGCTTAGTATCAAAAGACCTTGTTCCTTCTGCAAATACAAGTAATGAATAACCTTCATCTACATATTGCTGGTACTTCTCCTCAATTCCTTTATGGTCATAAGAGTTTGGAAGAAATCCGGCCATTCTGGTAATCCTGCCCAGAATTTTTGAATTCCAGTATTTTTCACTGATTATCATAATTACCTTTGGCGACAAAGCAAGAGTAAGTGGTATATCAATCATTGACTGATGATTACAAACAATAACTGCAGGTTTTTTAAAAGTATCTTTTGAGAAATTAATAAATCTTTTTTTTGCAATAAACATCACAAAAAGTGTAGTACGGCAAGCGAGCCAAATAAGATAATGAGCAAATTGTTTTTTTCGTCTATTGCCAATCGGTAATATATATGCTATTGAACCTGCAAAAATTGCCGACAGGCAAGCGCCAAAATAATATGAATATGAAAAGAAAGCATAAGAAAGATGATACAATGTTAACGGGAAAGCTCTTTTTCGTCCATTTGTGTATACCATCCAGTTGAATATTACCGGCGCAACAGTATATGAAAGCAGCACTACGGAAAACATCCCTGCAATAGTAATAACTGCAATTGATTTTAAAGCCGGGTGCTTTGCAAATATCAACACACCGATACCAATAATCATAGTGAGAGCCGAAAGAAAAACAGCTGTTTTAAACGAATTAATATTCTTTTTCCCTGTTTTATATTCCGTAAGAAGACCATCCATAATAAAAATACTGAAGTCATCGCCGCAGCCAAAAATAAAAGCAGAAAGAATAATATTAATGACATTAAATTTAAGGTCCAAAATACTCATCATTCCTAGTATCCAAAACCAGCTTATCATCATGGGCAAAAATGCAATAAGTCCAAGCTCTATCCTTCCGTAAAGTATCACCAAAAAAACAAAAACAAGCAATGATGTGTATAATAATATTGTATTGAAATCTGAAACTATTATTCCTGAATATTGCTTTGCCATAAAAGCCTTATCAATTACAACAAGGTTATCGTCACCGGCCGGAAATGACGCTGTAATTTTCGATTTATTTTTTTCTTTTGTTTTTATTATTGTTACAACCATCGACATTCCCTTTTTCTCTGTAATATATTCATCCAGAAAAAGTTTTTTTATCTGAGCCATATCGCTTTCAGATAACCTTTCGTACTTTTTGTCGATTGTACTAAAGAACTTAGCGAAGGCATCAGGGCGGAACTTATATTTAGCGCCTGAATTAATAATATTTTCTTTAACTTCGGCTTTTCGTTTATCAGTCCAGAAGTTATTCCATTTTTTTATTTTTTCATCCTGTATTGAATCAGAAAGCAATAAAGACGAAACTGATGTAAAAGATTTTATAAGTTTTTCATCCTTCAGCTTATTAAGCAAGGGAGTGTATTTATTATTATTATTAAGTGCTTGCTGCAAGTTCTTACCTAGCGAAACAACATATACGGTTTTCAAGGAACTGTCGCTTATATTGTTTAATTTCAACTCGGCTGTCTGAAGTTTTTCCGACATATAACCCATTTTGGTCATGTCGCTTTCAAACTTTACATTTTGAGATAGAAAGATAAAAATGATTGTAAGTAACACCATGAAAAAAATAAGATACCTGTTTCTTTCAAAGTGATATGCCGAAATATTCTCAATAAAATTAGGTTCATGAACTTTATACGCACTATACTTTTTCATTAGAGATTTTGCCAAGTGAGGAAGTACTATCAAAGTAAAAAGTACAGTTCCTATAAGCACCAAACCAGAAAAAAGACCAAAATCACGTAATGCTTCTGATTTTACAAAAAGCAAACTTAAAAATGCTCCTATTGTTGTTGTACTTCCAATAGTAAGAGGGCTACTGAGATCTTTAATTACAGTTTTAACAGAACCTGTATGTTTTAAATGCGTAAAGAAATGAATTGAATAGTTGATTGCAATACCTAAGACTATTGATGCCGAGCCAACTGCAATAGCTGATATTTTTGTTTTAAAAACGTACATCAGTGCAAGTGAGAATAAGGCTCCGAAAACTACCGGCAACGTAATAAATAGTATGACTCTTTTTTGTCTGAAAAAATAACCTAAAAGGATAAAAATTAAAACCAAGGCTATCAGCATTGTAAGATATGTGTCAAACTTTAACTGGTCGGCATTTCCCACGCCAACAGCTACTGCACCATAATAGTAAATTTTTGTGCCGACATATTTTGATTCTATCTGTACAATTTCATCATCAAGTTTTTTAATAAGCTCAGAATTTTTTGCTGTTTCATTAGAAGCATTGCTGGTATTTACAAAAATCAGCAGGTTTTTTCTGTCTTTAGAAAATATATGGTCGTTGTATATTTCATAACTACCATCAACTTTAACACTGCTAAGCTTAGCAATAGCAAACCTTGTAAGACTCAAAGGATCACGGACAATCATATCTTTCATCACCAATCCAGCAGGAGTAATCAGAGTTTTAAAATCATTGTGTATAGTAGTGTCAATTTTTTCTGCCGTAATTAATTCTTCAATCTTCCTATAATCTTCATCATTTAGATAAAATGGCAAGTTATTGTAAAAAGAGGAGTAAATTTCAAGCATCTGATCACCAGATGTTTCATAAGTAATATCTTTAATATATTCGGGTTGAAGTTTTTTCTTAAGATTTTTAGCTAAATCAGAACCGGTTTTGATCAATAAATCAGGCTGTGGTTCTTTTTTTTCATCAGATAAAGAAACGCAGATTATTAATTTGTCATTAATCTTAATATTTTCGAAAACATCAGCATACTTTTTCAGCTTTTCATCTTTGGGTACGAATTTCGAAATATCTTCTTCGGGTTTCAGTTTAAAAATATCATAAACGCAAGCTCCAACAACAATAATAAGAATAGCAACCAGTAATAATTTTCTCGTCTGAAAGTATTTATATAAAGTGAGGAAGAAGTTATCCATTATTATATATTGAATGTGCAAATTTACATTGCTTTTTCTTTTCTCAAAACCTTAAGGATAAAATATGTCGACAATCCTGAAAACAATGAAAATGCAATACCAAGAAGGATGCTTCCTATCAGGTATTGTATCAGATTATCACTTATCATATTTATGTTCAGTCCTTTATCATAAACTACTTCTACTGT
>CAZELC010000151.1:4419-7206 GCA_964512865.1 uncultured Bacteroidales bacterium | reverse complement strand
CATGCGTTTGGCGTCATGCGGGGTGAAGTGCTTAAATTCAAGTTCAGTTTTTCAATTGGGCTTTAGTGCTAGGTTGACAGTTTTGTTCTCCGAAATCCCGCACGAACGCCAAGCGCAAAAACGTTACAGGCAAGCGTAGGACGACCGTTCAACCTTGACAATTCCGACTAAAAATCGGGCGACTTTGCAACCAAAAAGTAAGCGGACTTTGACACAGCAGACAGTTCTTTTTCATCTTGACACATTCCGACCTTGCCGACACTCATTCCGACCGCAATGTTTTTAAAATTTTTGCCGACCCGCATTTTTAATTTTTTCTTACCAGCCGCACATTTTAGCACATTTGGTTTTGCCCGACACACAAGCCGACCCTTCGCAAAACCAAAAGAGCTAAAATTTTCCAACCGCACGGACTGACATTCCGAAATAAGTATTACATTTGACCAGTTTTGTCAAAACACATATTGTCTTATGAGTAACTTTGGTGACCTAATACGAATAGCAAGAGAAGAGAAAGGTTTGTTCCTGCGACAGGTTGCAGCCGAACTGGGCATTGACCAAGCTATTATTAGCAAATTTGAACGTAATGAACGCAAACCGACAAAGGAACAGGTTCTGAAATTTGCTAAGTTCTACAAGCTCGACAAGGAAACTTTATTGGTTGAGTGGTTAAGCGACAAAGTAGCTTACGACCTGCAAGACGAGAATTTGGCTGACAAAGTTTTGAAAGCTGCTGAACAGAAAATTAAATATAAGAAAAAGTAATGCTTCATTATATTATACAAGAAAAGAAAAACAAATGGTTGCAGTCTGACGACTGCACCATTAGTGATTTGATAAAGTATATCCGTGACAAAGGACAGTTGCGTGATACGCAAATTGAAGCGATTGAAACTTACTTGTTTCTAAAAATACAAGGACAGAATAAACCACTTTGGCAATTATTTTCAGAAGGCTTTTTCACTAACGGCACAGACTTATCAAAACTGAATATTAATCAAAAGGCAAGAGATTTTTTAACCGCCAACAAAGACGCTTTTGCATTGTATGACTTTGCAAGAACAAAAAACGGAAACGGTTCCTTACTTCCCGAACTGGAAAAACTAATCGTTGACAAACCAACCGAATTAGATTACGACACCATTATAAAAAGCATTTTCTACAATGTAAGCTATGCCGACTATTTAATGAGTTTGCCAATGGGTGCAGGTAAAACTTTTCTGATGGCTGCTTTCATTTATTTGGACTTGTATTTTGCCGACAACGAACCAGAGAATAAAGCATTTGCACATAATTTTTTAGTGCTAATTCCATCTGGTTTAAAATCTTCCATCGTTCCGAGTTTAAAGACAATTGAAAATTACGACCCTTCTTGGGTGTTGCCCGAACCATCTGCAAGCAAACTGAAAAAACTATTGAAGTTTGATGTTTTGGACGAGCAGAAATCAGCCAAGAAAAGTAACAAGGCAAGAAATCCAAATGCACAAAAAGTAAACGCCTGTTTGCCTAATCCATTCGGACAAGTGTTTGTAGTAAATGCGGAGAAAGTGATTTTAGAAAGTTTCAAATTCAATGCTCAAACAGAATTGGAACTTGACGAAGAAGAAAAAGACACAAGCAACGATTTAAAAAAATTATTCGGACAAATTCCCAACCTCACAATTCTGATAGATGAAGTGCACCACGCTGCAACCGATGATATTAAATTACGGCAAGCCGTAAATTATTGGCACAGCAAAGGAAACATCACAACGGTTTTAGGTTTCTCGGGAACGCCATATTTACAAGGTGCTGAAACTATTAAAGCAGGTGACTACGCTTTTAAGTTTTCGCAAATAACCAACACGGTTTACTATTATCCGTTGGTTACAGCGATTAAAAAATTCCTGAAAACACCAACTGTTAAAATCGGGCAAAACCTTGACCGTTTTCAAATCATTAAAAAAGGAATTGAGGACTTTGATACACAATACAAGAAAACAGTTTATGAAAATGGAGCAATTGCAAAGATTGCTATCTATTGCAGTAACATTGAGGTTTTAGAAGAAGAAGTTTATCCGTTCTTGACAAGTGAATTGAAAATAAATCCTGCTGAGATTTTGAAATTTCATGGAGGAAATAAAAAATACTCTTTGCCCAAAGAGAACGAATTAGAATTCCGTTCGTTGGATTTGGCAATTTCAAAAAAGCGTTACATTCTTTTAGTTCAAGTAGGAAAAGAAGGTTGGGACTGTCCAAGTTTAACAGGTGTAATCCTTTCGCAAAAAGGTGATAGTCCTCAAAATATGGTGTTGCAAACTTCTTGCAGATGTTTACGCCAAGTGGACAAAGGAAAAGAAGAAACGGCTTTAATTTGGCTGAACAAAGACAATGCGGATACGCTGAACAAACAGTTGAAGCAAGAGCAAAACAGCAGCATTGACGAACTGAACAGCACCAAACGAATTGGTAAAGCTGAAATGGTGGAACGTCACAGCCGTATGGAATATTTGCAATTGCCTAAAGTGGACTTTTATCAAATGAAAGTTACCTATCAGAGTATTGACGAGGAAGAAACAGCAAACACAAAAGCCAAGTTAAAAGCCATCATTAAAAAGATTGAAGATTACAAGGCTTCGGCTTTGATAAGCACAAGCGAAATTTCTAACATTGATACTGGAACTATTGACATCATTAACGAAACAGGAATTGCATTTGCCAATTACAACCAATGGCTTTTTGAAACGAGCCGCCAAAGTTTTGGTTTGATTTCAGAAACGCAATTGCACCAATACGACACAGAACTAA